>JBATHL010000387.1:0-5115 GCA_049666745.1 Gammaproteobacteria bacterium | reverse complement strand
TCGACATTAGTGGAGATCGGTACGACAAAGTTGTTTCTAACAGCGCTCAAGGATACCGGATAGGCTTTTTTTGCCGGTACCTTTTCCGCCATAGCCATTGGTATCCTGATGGGCAAGAATCGCCTCATCGATGAGCTGTGGCTGCCGTGGGTCAATATGTTTCTCAGTACGCTGCTTAACGCGTTGGTGCCGGTGCTGCTAGTCCTGTTCACAATCGCTTTTACGATTGCCGAATTCCTCGCCCACCTGGAAAGAAAGGTGGGGTACTACAGCGCACGCTGTTGAATTCAATAATATACAAGTAATGATCTGAGCTTGAAACAAGGAGACCAACAATGACCAGGTACATCATCGAACCGTCTGTGCCAGCCAGCCTGCCCATCCGTGGCTCCGACGAACGATTCCCCGTTCGCCGTGTTTACTGCGTCGGCCGCAACTATGCCGCCCACACGATCGAAATGGGCGGCGATCCAAATCGGGAAGTGCCGTTCTTTTTTCAAAAAAACCCTGACGATCTCCTGACCGGTGGCACTGACTTTCCCTACCCGGACAAGTCCAACGATGTCCACCATGAAATCGAAATGATTGTCGCATTGCATAAGGGTGGCGCTAACATTCAGCTCGAGGCTGCATTGGACCATGTCTGGGGATATGGTGTAGCCCTTGATATGACGCGACGCGACCTGCAGGGTGAGTGCAAGAAAGCCGGGCGCCCGTGGGAAATCGGCAAGGCTTTTGATCATTCCGCACCAGCTTCCGAGCTCGTGCCGGTCAGTGAAGCAGGCCACCCGACAGATGGCGCCATTTGGCTTAAGGTGAATGGCGATATTCGTCAGCAGGGTGATCTAAACCAGATGATCTGGAAGGTGCCTGAGATAATTGCCTACCTGTCCGGACTGTTCACCCTTGCACCGGGCGACCTGATTCTATCCGGTACTCCCTCCGGTGTCGGCCCGGTTGAACGGGGTGATCAGCTAGACGGGCACATAGATGGCGTTGGCGATTTGCACTGCAAGGTTGTCTGACAGGGACGTTTTCGGCGTTGTGATAAGCGCAATCGAGCTTATCGCGTCAGCGTGCAGCAATACCGTGAGCTAGCCGGATGGTTCCTTAGTCATGCAGATCCCGGTCTTTTAATTACGGCACTCAAGCAGAAGAGAGTTGAGTTTTTTGCATGCTCTCGCGTTCGCTCATTTCAGCCCACCAACTGCGCAATCCCGGATTCTCCTGCAAGATAGGAGCACTGTCAGGCGTATTTTGAAAATAATCAAAAATCGGCGCCAGGTGAATATCGGCCAATGTCACACGATCGCTGACGAGATATTTTCTATCAGCGCGCAATCCGGCAATGACATCCATACATTTTGATATCTCGGGCATTGCTTCTGCTATAGCCGCCTCATCAGGATTTTCGCCAAGCATCGGCATCACGATTCGCTGGATAACGAGCTGACCAACCGTACAGGGGTATGTGTAGCTGTCTACGATACTAATGATCTGGTTCATGCGTGCACGTTCCTGCGCGCTTTTTGGTTGCAACGACGGACCGTCAAATGCCTCGTCGATATAACGCTCGATAGCGGCGACTTCGTAAAGTTCGAAGCCATCGTGTTCGAACGCCGGAACCCTGGCAAAAGGATGGCGGGCGACCTGTTCTGCCGGCATCGGCCCCTGTAAAAAGTCGACTTCGACGAGATTATAATCCACGCCCTTTTCTTCCAGCGCCAAACGCGCACTGCGGGTGTAAGTACTGTATGCAGGTCCGTACAAGGTTGGTTTGTTCATTTTAGATTCTCCTGTTCTGTAGCGGTAGCATCGTCCGACACTACCCGCTTGATCATCTACATCCCGCGGCAATAGCAGGAATACTTGATTTTAACGTCGGCGCGGGCGAGGGCAATTTCGAGCTGCGGCTTTAACAGTTCTGCCTCATTATCGCGTCCCATTCGTTCCAGGCACTCATGCATGCCATGCAGGCTCCAGACATTATTGGGGTGCTGACAGGCACGCGCCAGGGTATCGTCAAAACCGAGATCGGCACGGTAAACAGCTTCCGCGTCCTCGATTCGATCCTGCTCGAGTAGCAGCGCACCGAGCGCGTGGCGTGTAGGTTGCATCCAGCCCCAGGGTTCATCGTAGGGCAGGTTGTCATCCAGCTCGACCGAGCGGCGCAGGTGATCAAACGCTTCGTCGAAATCACCCTTGCGGTAACTCAATTCTCCTTCCAGCATGGCTTCGGCGACGTCGAGGATATCAGCGCAGGTATTGTTAAACAGCATGCGGGTTTCAGGTACCGCGGCCTTGGCGGCACGAAAATCATTTCGTGCCGCTTCGGCTCCCGGGATGTCGCCGGTCGCGGCACAGGCCACCGTTTTGGCATACTGTATCAGCGCGCTTGTCATCGCGTAGAGATTCGAATCGTCCGGCAAGCTTTGCGCCTTGATTTCATCCCACATGCCGAAACGGATCAGCACATGCTGCTTCATCGGGTAGAAAGCTTCGACCCAGTCCGCCATTAGCTCCAGCACCTCGCCGGACAATGCAGCTGCGAGCTCGTCGGCAGTTTCAATCGCTACCTGCTTCTGCCCAAGGAACATGGCGCCGTAGATCTTGAAGTGGTAATTGTGGCAGCGATAAATAGTATAAAAGTTTAACGCGCCGGAGCGCTTCAGGTATTTCTGATCAGCCTGAATAGCCTTGTGGTTGCGCAGCACGACGTTTTGATAGTCACCGCATAACACGTCGACGTGGGTGGCCATATGTAGCAAGTGTCCGGCATCCGGCACCAGCTCGCTCAGGCTGTCACCGGCATTTAGCGCTTTTTCCGGATGTGGGGACATTTCCATCAGGTGCAGATACATGTGTAACAGTCCCGGATGGCTGTTCGACCCCTGGTCGGCAAGCTTGCTGAAGGCGGTTTCGAGCACCTCTACCGCTTCCATTGTATCTGCGCCCTCGGCTGGCTTGCCGGTGGCAAGATCCCATAGTTTCCATGGAGTCCGATTCATGATGGCTTCGGCAAAAATTGTCGCAACATCCAGATCGCTGGAATGGTCCTGGTACACCTTGCGCATCGCATTCGCAAAAGCATCGTTCCATGGGCCGAAGTCCTCGACCGAAACATCGTCGGGATAACGCTCGTCGAGCGCTTCAATCAGGCCTTTTTCGATCGCACTAGCCTTATCCAGATGGTTTATTGCGTTTGCTACCGCCAGGTGTGCGTCGGCGAGACAAGTCTCCTTTTCGTCGTCGTCGAAGTCACCCCATTTCTTGTTGTAGTTGGGTCCACTGGCATAGGCCACGCCCCAGTGCGCCATCACACAGGCCGGGTCGTGTTCGAGTGCTTTCCTGAAACACTCGATCGCTTCCTCGTGGTGATAGCCATAGGTCCATAACAGGCCACGATCGAACCAGAGTTGTGCATCGGGAGATGCGGTTGAAATGCTGCGGCTGTAGCTCCCAAGATCGTAATAATCGCTCATGTTGCCTTCCGCCGACCGGGTTGTTATCAATCGCCATGATAGACCTGCCATCGGCAGAATCAAGTTTGCCGATTAGCTGACACCAGGCAGCCGCGAGGCAGATACTGAAAAATTCTGCTTACAACAGGCATAAATGCCTAAAACAGGCGTTTATTAAACAGCATTGTGATATGTATCAGCATTGAAACTTTACTCTCGTGATTTGATCTACGACAAGATGCGAAAATTTAAACTATCTATCGGGCTCGTTTTTGTGATTGCGATGACTGGCGGTTGCGCCAGCAAGCCACCTGAGGCGATCAGTAAAATCCCGGCTCACAATCCGTCACTGGCCGACGTACGGCTGGATATCGATAAATACATCGGTGCAGAAGTACGTTGGGGTGGCGAGATATCGAAAGTCGAGAACAGGGCCGATCAAACCTGGATCGAAGTGGTTCGCCGCCAGTTGTGGGGCGAAGGCAAACCAAAGACCAGCGGCAAGAGTGATGGGCGATTCATCGCCAGCTTTACCGGGTTCGCCGATCCGGTTGTGTACGAGGTAGGTCGGCTGTTAACCATCGTCGGGACCATCGAAAACAAGATTGAACGGCCGATCGGAGAGTATGACTACGTCTTCCCGCTTGTTACCGTGGAAGGTTCGTACCTGTGGAAGGCGACCAATGTGGCTCTGTATCCCAACTACCCGCCACCCTGGTGGTATTATGATCTCCGCTTTCAATATCCCGGATCCTATAACCGCTACCCTCTGTACCCCTGAACCTGGCACAGCCGGAGCACAGCCATCTGCACCGAAATTTCTCCTCTGGCGGCGCCTGAATTCCTCGTCGGGATCGAAGCCGAAGCGGTCAAAGAGTAACCCTGCATCGACTCCCGTGATAGTTTTTGGGTCGAATCCTAGCTAAAGAGTTTTTCAATATTCTTTCTTACGGTAGACGATTCTTTTATTGCACTGATACTATCTTCAGGCGTAATACCGAGTTTTTCTATTGCGGGCATAGCGCTGACATGCGGCAGGGATTTATTCCTGTCATTCTTCATCAGGCCGAAATAATTGGCGACCAGGACAAGATCGCACAAATCCGCCGGGCCCTCTTTGTCGCGTGACCAGTCGCCACACTCTTCGGCCACTGAAATCAGATCGTCGCTAAAATTCCATTTGCGTAATAGCAGGCTGGAAATTTCAGGGCGCATCACCTGGATAGCATGATCAATTTCGAGATGATCCAGCATCAGGTCATTGTGTTGCAGCAAAAAATCGTCAATAACCAGCACTCCGATACCATGAATCAAGCCAGCCAGCATGGCGAGATCAGGTGAAACCAGTTTGGTTTTCTTCGCCAGGATGCGACTGATGGCAGCGACATTCAGGCTATGATCCCAAAACGACCCGACCAGCTGCAAATGATTCTGCGGCAGGCGCTTGACCAGCGTGCCAACCGAGTAGGTCATGATGAGACAATACACGGCCAATACTCCCAGCTGCTCAATGGAACGACGGGTTTTTTCGGTCGCACCAAGATCATAATTCTTTGCATAACGAGCAACATTTTTAATTTTTCTGGCAATGTCAGGATAAGAAATCAGTATGCGTACCATGGCATCGACATCGGTAGATTCACCTGTGTAAACC
>JBATHL010000386.1:0-4678 GCA_049666745.1 Gammaproteobacteria bacterium | reverse complement strand
TAATCAATGCGAGGGCTGCAAATGTTTTCCTGATCATGGGAACCTCCAGCTAAGCCTCAATTGACGTAATCTTAATCGATAACGCCACTACGGTTATTCCAATAATTTAAACTGTATTGGTTACCAGATATATACCCCACAAGATATATCGTCTTGTTTCGAAGGAGTTTTAATCGAATAACGCGTGCATAATTGCTGGTGGAACGCCGGTAGGTCGAAAATCAAGTTCGCTCAATAGCCACAATTTGTGTGATTTTTTTGATCTGCGTCAACTAGGAAGGGATAAGTATCTGTTTAATAAAATTGAAATTGGCGTGGATGTAGTAATTACGTCAATCTACGTCAATCAATCAACATTTAATCTCAATCCTGGGGAGCTTTAATGGATATCAAACAAATTGCAAGTTGGCTTCTTGCTTTGACATTTATAGCCTGTTCACAGCTTAGCTATGCTGATGAAGTCTCGTCGATTGCACGCGGCGGAAAATTATACGATAAATGGTACGCGGTTATCGGTGCCGCCAAGCCTGATGGCACCCATCCGGCCTGGCCTGCATCCAATACCAAAAAGAAGGGCGCCACGACCCATCGCTGTAAATCCTGTCACGGTTGGGATTTAATGGGTAAGGACGGCGCCTATGCATCGGGTTCGTATAAAACCGGCATCGGTGGACTCACGCAACTGCAGGGTGCCGCAAACGCCAAAGTGATTGCGGCGTTGAAAGACTCGACTCACTGCTATGCCGGCAAGTTGAGTCAGCAAGATCTCACCGATCTGGCCAATTTCCTGACCAAGGGGCAATTCGATATCGACGCGGTAATCGACCGTAAATCGAGAAAGGCCAAAAATGGCGACCGCTCCAAGGGTGAGTCTATTTACAAGACTGTCTGCGCTAACTGCCATGCAGAATCCGGCACGGAACCGGAGGGAATGCCCCCGCTCGGCGCACTTTCGAACAAAAATCCCTGGGAGACGATCCAGAAGATCATGAATGGCCAGCCCGATTCCGAGATGCCGGCGATACGTGCCTTTGGCCTTCAGGTCGGGGTTGATATTCTGTCTTACGTGCAAACCCTGCCGAAGGAGTAGCGGTCAATCTCTGCTTAAGGCGTAACCCCTTTTTCGCCGACCTGCAACATTAGTCGGCCAGGCGGGTGGTCATCGGGTTGGTTTCGTATTGCGTCCACTGGTGCAGCGAGCCGTCGTACAATTTGACGTCCTGTTTGCCGAGTATTTCGCGCAATACGAACCAGGCCGATGAGGCTTCATAGCCGCTGTTGCAGTACAGGATCAGGCTATCGCCAGTATCGATGCGCAGCGAATCGAGCAGGCCCAGGTAAGATTCGCGGTCGAAGTAGCGATTGCCACCCTTCATCGGATTCAGAAATTTATAGGGCATATTGCGCGAACCCGGAATATGCCCGTGGGCGTAAACGTAATTCTTCTTTTCGAGACCGACATGATAGCGTAGCTCACGCGTATCGATCAGCGTCACCGCATCATCCTGCATCGCTGACCGAACCTGCTCCATGGTCGCCACCATCTCCGGCTTTTCATCGCCGACCACGTAATTACCGGGCGTTACCGTGTCCACCTCGGTAACCAGGTCTTCGAGTGCTGCGACCCAGCTCGGATTGCCGCCATCGAGTAACGCTACCCGGTCGAAGCCAAAAAATTTCATCTGCCAATACAGCCGCGCGGCGCCGGTGACCTGCCCGGAGGTTTTGCCGCGATGCGTCAAAACCACCATGCTATCACTATTAATCCCGTGCGCACGCATGAATTTTTCGAAGCTGGCGGGATCTGGCCGCATTCGCGTCATGTTCCTGTCATTGATTTCGCGCTCGATTCGGATCTCTTTCACATCGACGAGTATCGCGCCCGGGATATGCCCGTCAGCGAAGCTCTTGATATTTTTACGTACGTCGAGAATCACAACTTCGTCGATATTGTTGGCCAGCCATTCGCCTTTGACCAGCGGCCCGGGGAATTCCGCCGCGGACAATCGTGATCCGTAAAAAAGGCCAAGCATCACCAGCAGTAATAATTTCTTCATAACAACACCTCCTACCAATAATATATTGATGCTGAGTCTGGATGCCGCGATCATGACCTTAATCAGTTAAAACCATCAGGATTAAGCGCGGCCTAACATCAGACCGACTTAACTGTAAAACATGTCGCGGTACATGCCCTCGGCCCAGGCCAGGCTGGCCTGGCCGCCCTGCGCATCCCAGCGCTCGATCATATGCGTGCGGTCGAACACGAACTCGCCTTTTTGATCGCTGAACCTGTAGTAGGTAATGATACTCATCGCGCGCAGGGGCTCTATGTCAACCGCTGAAAAACACATGGTTTGTGGGCTGCGCCAGCGCACCTCCTTGTCGAGTGCGTGTGCTGCGATTACCTCGGCGACATACTGTGCTTCCGAGTGCGCGGTATGGCCACCCTTGGAAAAGGGTTGCGAACGCGAATCGCCGGTCACATAAACGCGTTCGTCGTCGAGCAAGTGGTAACGAAACGGGTCGGTATTGGCCGCCTTTTGCGGGCTGATCGGGTTGGCAATACCGTTATCTTCGATCAGGCGCGACGCACGCACCGGCGGGTAAATGATCGCGTCGTCGAAATCGTACTCGTCGAACTCGGTTTCGACGCGGCGGCCTTCGATGTCGACGTTGCTGATCTCGGAACTCGACAGGTACTCGATGTAATCGCCGTAGAGCTCGTTGAAGGCACGCGCGAAACCGTGTTTTTTGATGCGGATTTCGGCATTCATGTCGAGCAGCAGGATTTTTGCGCGAACGCGCTGGCGCTTGAACAGCGCTGCCACCATGCAGGCGCGCTCGTAGGGCGCCGCTGAACAGCGGAAATCGCCGTTAGGCACGTTGAGCAGGAAGGTGCCGCCGTTGAAGCGATGAATCTTACGTTTGATTGTCAACAGTTCCGAGCTCGAGACGAAGCCGCCGGGATAGCGGTGAAACAGCAGGTTTTGGGCCTCGGTATCCTCGACCCCGATGCGCCCATAGTCGTATTCTATGCCGGGCGCGAGGACTAGATAATCGTAGTCGACGAAACCTTTTTCGGTGTACACGCGGCGCGTCTCGCGATCGAAACCGAGTACGGTCGCCTGCATGAAGTGATAATCGTGATTATTCGCGGCATCGAAAAAACTGTGACTCAGAAAATCGAGATCGACCTGATCGGCGAGCCATGAATTGCTAACCGGAAATGACACGAATGCCGACTGGCGATCGATCAACAACACGTCAAAGCCGGGATTGAAACGGCGCAGGTACTTCGCCATCGTCAGTCCCGACCAGCCGCCACCGACGACCACGACGCGCGCACCCCTGGCTCGCGGCAACGTGGCCTTGCGCAACAGGCTGTTGAGCGCAGGCGCCTTGCGGATTTCGTTATTATCCGCACCAGTCGCGTCCTTGGCGCTAACCGCGGTCGCTGCGAGTGCGATGCCGGAAGCCTGCAGAAATCTGCGTCGCTCGAGATCGGTGTTATTTTTCATCTTTGGAGCCTTCATTTGAAATCGGGATTACGCCAGGCCGTATCGGGCGCGAGATCGGATACCGGCACCGCCAGATGCGATACGTAGTTCAACACCTGGTCGAAATCCTGTTCCGATAGCGTCGTGAACAGGCTGGCCATCACCGGCTCGACCCGGCGCAGGCGATCGCGCGCCAGGCGCGCCTGGCGTTTCATGTAGTTATAGTGCTGTCCCTGCAGGCGCGGATAGGACAGCTCGTTGTTACCCTCACCGGACTGACCGTGGCAATTACTGCAGTGTTGCCGGTAGAGTCTTTTACCGGATTCGAATTCGGCGCTGTCCTCGGGCCATGGTCCGCGATTGTGAGCCGGGTTCATCGGCAGTGTCGAAATATAGGCAACCACGTCGCTCAGGTTCTGGTAACCGCCGATGGTTCGCTCCTGCACGAACGGTTGCATTGACGGGTTGTCGCGACGCCCGCTGCGTATATCGAGCAATTGTTTCATCAATACGTTGACATGCTGCCCAGCGATCTGTGGATAGGTGCCGTCGTCGTTGCCCCAGGCCTCGGGCAGGTGGCAGCGCGCGCAGATTTCGAAACTGCGACGACCGTTGTCGAGGTCGGGTGTGAATTCGAGTACCACGCGAATCGGCTCGACGGCAACCAGTTTCGACGAAAATACCAAAACCAGTATGCAAAGGCTATGGCAAAGCGTTAGATGTATCCTGTTCATCAGCAGTGGCCGGGTTTCCCGGTTTAAGCGAATATTCACCATAAATTCTAGGGAAGTTGCTTGCGCATCGATTGATCAGCGTCAGGGATTGCGCGATTGTCCATCCTGCACCTTGATTCCCGGTTAGCCTATTTTTCAAATCGATTCCTCTATTTCATACATGAGAACACGGCAGATCTGGCGTTGCGCCACAGCGCAAAATATGTCGGAGCGAATGACGCTCACCCCGTCATCATTTTATTCATATCTGTCAGGATCGCGGCAGCTTGTTTTCCGGGTCGTAGAGCGGCTTGTAACCGACTGACTCTACCTTCATCGGAAATTGTTCGCCGAGATACTCCATGATCATCTCGCGGCCCTCCTGACAGTATTCATAAGGCAGGTAGCCAAGCCCGATATTTTTGCCAATGCTTGGACCGTAGGCGATGCTGGTCAGGTACGAGC
>JBATHL010000385.1:0-12380 GCA_049666745.1 Gammaproteobacteria bacterium | reverse complement strand
CGGTGTCGGGTGGTTGTCATCGAGCGGCGACCGGTAACATCGCGATCTTTGCCGGCGGTAAACGGGTAGCCTTTGAAAAGGTTTTACCGTTGCTGACGACGGTTGGGCGTAATATCCTGCATACCGGAGAACTCGGCAGCGCGTCGATCATGAAGGTGGCCACCAACTACCTCGCCGGAGTACAGCTGATTTCAACCGGCGAGGCTTTCATGGTAGCGAAAAAAGCGGGTATCGACCTCGGTGTCGCCTACGAAGCAATTCGAATTTCTTCGGGCAATTCGTTCGTGCATGAAACCGAGGGGCAATTGATTTTGAATGGCAGCTACAACATTAATTTCACCATGGACCATGAAGTCAAGGACCTGACCCTGTTTGACGATCTGGGTAAGAAGTTCGATGTGCCGCTGGAAATGTCGCCGCTAGCAGTGCAGATCATGCGCGATGGTCTGACCAAATTCGGCCCCAGGGTGTGGTCGTCGATGGTGGTCAAGCGTCTCGAAGACGCCTGTGGCGAAGATTTACGCGCGCCCGGGTTCCCCGCCTATCTGACTGATGAAGAAGCGGAAGCGACCGGTGCTGAGGTCAAACCAAGACAAGCCTGACAGGAGATCTGGATATGAGTTCAAAATATAAAACCATTACCGTCTCACCGTTAAGCCCTGCTCTTGGCGGTGAAATTTCAGGCGTAGATATTGCCGCCGGGATAAGTGACGAGCAGTTTGCGGATATTCGTCAGGCCTTCGTCGATTACGGCGTTATTTTTCTGCGCGATCAGGACATTTCTCCGGATCAGCATATCGAGTTCGCGCGACGCTGGGGCGAGATCAATGTGAATCGATTTTTTCAGCCGGTCGATACGCATCCACTCATCGCCGAGGTACGTAAGGAACCCGGGCAGAAGGCGAACATCGGTTCCACCTGGCACACCGACCACTCCTATGATCAGCTCCCCGCGATGGGTTCCATACTCTATGCGCGCGAGGTTCCGAGCGTGGGTGGCGACACCCTGTTTGCGAGCATGTATGCCGCTTATGCAGCCCTGTCCGATGGCATGAAGCAGATGTTGCAGTCGATGAATGCCGAACATTCGAGCCGTCATGTTTTCGGTGAAGTCGCCTATGTCGACACCGACCCGGAGGATATCGGCGGCAGGCTTGGCAATACCGCCGCGGCAACCCAGGATTCAGTTCACCCGACGGTGATCAAACATCCCCTCTCGGGTAGGCCCGCGCTGTATGTGAATAGTGATTTCACGGTCAAATTTGAAGGCTGGAGCAAGGCGGAATCGCAGCCCTTGCTTGATTTCCTGTATGCGCATGCGAGCCAGCATGAATTTACCTGTCGCTTCAGATGGCAGCAAGGATCCATGGCCATCTGGGACAATCGAGCGACCCATCACCTGGCATTGAATGACTACCATGGCGAACGCCGCCTGATGCACCGCATTACTCTCGAAGGTGTCGCACTGGAGCCCGCGACAGCCTGACGACTGTCACGGGCGGAGCGATTAACCGGCTGCCTTGACTTCGTGCATATACACATCTTGTTGCGGGTAGGGGATGCTGATGCCTGCTTCATCAAACTTCACCTTGATGTTTTCCAGTAAATCAGCGCGTACCGGCCAGTAGTCCGCAGCGTTTACCCAGGGGCGTACGTTCAGGTTGACGCTGCTGTCGGCCAGTTCGCCCACCGCGATCGCGGGAGCCGGGTCCTTCAGGATACGCTCATCGGCTTCGATAATTGCCATCATGATGTCGCGCGCCTGGCCGATGTTGTCGTTGTAGCCGATGCCGAATACGAGATCGACGCGACGCGTTGGCAGGGCGCTGGTGTTGGTGATATTGCCACCGATGATGCCCGAGTTGGGAACAATCATGCGCTGGTTATCGCCGGTATGCATCAGCGTCGCGAACAGTCCGATTTCATCTACCACGCCCGAGACGCCGCCGGCGGAAATGAAGTCACCGATTTTGAAGGGGCGGAAGATAATGATCATGACACCTGCGGCAAAATTACCGAGCGAATCTTTCAATGCCAGGCCGACTGCCAGTCCAGCCGCACCGAGAATGGCCATCAGCGAAGTGACGTTGACGCCGAGCGAGTCGACCGCGGCAAGGATCACGGCGATGAGCAGCACCCCGTAGGTAATGTTACCGATAAATCCCACCAGGATGGCGTCGGTGCCACTCTTGCTCATTGCCTTTCTAACCAGGTTGGCGAGCATGCGCGCGATAATTTTACCGACGATAAAGATCGCAATTGCGATCCCGATCTGGACGGCCCAGTCGATACCGTTTTCCGATATCCAGTTAGATATGTTTTCCATGTTCTCTCCTAAAGATTATGACTTTATTTGTAGCCTTGTTTTTTTAAGCCGCGGGATTATGCCATTTCACGGCACTTTTTGGGAGTGAATTTTTTTGTTGAGTAAAAAAATCATCAAGCAGGGATAAATTGATTATTATTACGGTCGAATGTCCGACTAATAATAACCAGGAGACGACATGGAGCTGCCATTCGTAGGGGACGCCGTCAATTCGTTCATTTCCGGATTTCTGTGTCTCGGCGCGCGGTTTCATGCATCCAGACGCTGCAGTGCAACAAGAATACCTGTCCAACGGGTATCACCACGCATAATGTCAGGTTGCAGCGTGGTCTTGATCCGATCAACAAGGCTGAGCGTGTCGCCAGTCTGCAGGATCAAATTGAATACGAAGTCGGCATTATCGCGCATTCCTGCGGGGTACATGAACCGCGCCAGCTGCGTCGTTTTCACTGCCGGGTAGTTCAGGACAATGGCCTGTCGATTCCGCTCAACGATTTGTACCCGGACAAGGGGCCGGCCGCTCATCCGGGTGGGCAAGAGGCTAATCTGGAGGCGACAGCCTAGCCGACCAGGTTTCAGGTAAGGAAATGCCGTCACCAACCGAGGAATAATATGAAAGCAAGTGACCTGTTTGTACGTTGCCTGGAAAACGAGGGCGTCGAATATATTTTTGGAATTCCGGGCGAGGAGAATCTCGATGTCATGGATTCGATGATCGGTAGCAATATCAGGTTCATCACCACGCGCCATGAACAGGGTGCGGCTTTTATGGCCGATGTCTACGGACGGCTCACCGGCAAGGCGGGGGTGTGCCTGGCGACACTGGGCCCGGGTGCGACCAATCTGGTCACCGGGTTTGCCGATGCCAACATGGATCGAGCGCCGATTATCGGTATCGCCGGGCAGGGCGCGACCACCCGTATGCACAAGGAAAGCCACCAGGTCCTCGACCTGGTCAACCTGTTTGCGCCGATTTCAAAGTACAGCGTACAGATTCGCGAACCCGAAATTGTCGCTGAAATTGTGCGCAAGGCATTCAAGGCGGCTGAAGCTGAAAAACCGGGCGGGAGTTTTATCGACTTTCCTGAAAACGTGGCTGCGATGCAGGTGGAGGGCAAGTCACCACTCAAGGTGCAAAGTGCTAAACCACCGGTGCCACCGGCAGATAAGATCACCCAGGCCGCCAAGCTGATTTCCAATGCCAGCTACCCGTTGATCATGGCCGGCAACGGCGTGGTTCGGGCGGGTGCCAGTGAGGCGCTGGTGCGGTTCGCGGAAAAGCTCAATATCCCCGTCGCGACTACCTTCATGGCCAAGGGCAGCATTCCGTTTTCACACGAGTTATCCCTCGGCACAGTGGGGCTGCAGGCCCATGATTACGTCGCCTGCGGTTTCGATCGCGCCGATGTCGTGGTCTGCATTGGTTATGACATGATCGAGTATCACCCGCATTTATGGAACCAGGAGAAAGCCAACCAGATAATTCATATCGATATGAGTGCGGCCGAGGTTGACGAATACTATATTCTGGAATGTGGTGTCGTCGGTGATATCGGTGCGGCACTGGATGGGATTGCCGCGGAAGCCAGACCTCAAACCGGATCGAAGGCACAAACCCTGCGCGAAACCATCGTCGAGGAATTAAGCACGCATGAAAGCAATACCTCTTTTCCAATGGTTCCCCAACGAATCATTCTGGATTTACGCAAAGCACTGCAGCCTGACGATATCGTGGTATCGGATGTTGGCGCGCACAAGATGTGGATGGCTCGCATGTACCAGGCGGAACGCCCCAACACCTGCATCATTTCCAATGGCTTTGCCTCGATGGGAATCGGGCTACCGGGTGCTATCGCGGCCAAGCTCGCCTATCCCGACCGCTGCGCGTTGACCGTAACCGGTGATGCCGGTTTCCTCATGAACTCGCAGGAAATTGAAACTGCCCTGCGTATCGGAGTGGCAATCGTCATCCTGGTGTGGAATGACAGCAAGTATGGATTGATCAAGTGGCACCAGGATCGCCGCTTCGGGCGGGACACACAGATCGAGTTCAACAATCCGGACCTGGTCAAGTATGCGGAAAGCTTTGGCGCCAGGGGTTATCGCGTGGCATCGGCCGATGAACTGCTGCCGACGCTGAAGCAGGCGATTGCCGACGATACCGTGGTATTGATCGATTGCCCCGTCGACTATACCGAGAATATGAAACTCACGGAGAAACTCGGCAACCTGGTCTGCCCGATTTAACAGATGTAGTCGCTGAAGTAGAACTCCAGGTTGATGAAATTTAGGTAATACCGCAATCGGGATATCAGAAGTTTTTAACCAGGCTTGTTGTGCCGTTGGTGAACTCGTAAGTGATCACTGCAAGTTCGGTTCCGGCGCGGCGATACTTCCAGCAACGGCTGCGGTTTATGCCGCATTGGGCAGCGCCGGTGTACATTGCCCATCCCGTGTTGCTATTGTCATTACGAGCGATGACCGGAGGTGGAGTGCTAAAGATCATGTACCAGAAACGCGTCGCCTGGTTATTACGATTCGGCGTACCCGCAGGCACGTGGGCGTTGGTTTGGGTATTACGCACACTACCGTTGAAAAAGCGCACGCTGACACCATCGATAGTGACGTAGGTCGCATTGTCTGGCGAACTTTCCAGCGTGTAGCGGATTGAATTCATTTTGCTCAGGTAACTGCTTGCGGTTGCAAAGATCATATCAACCGTCGCGTGTTCGGCGTCGTCACTGAGATCTTCAAATTTTCCAAGAGCAACTGTGCCCAGAATTCCGAGTACTACGATTACAACTACTAGTTCGACCAGAGTAAATCCACAATGCCTGTAAATAGGTATTTTGGTCATCTATGAAACAAAATTCAAATGTAAATGTGACAGATGAAATATAGTCCATAACTATATGAAAATACTAATTATTATTGGAATGAATTTGCCCTGACAGAAATGTCTTTCAACACAATCTAATGGGTGTGAACATCTTTTATGCGCGCGCTCCGGACGCACAGGATGTTGTGCTATTTACGCAGCTGACTGACACAGGTTACTGCTTCGGTTTTGCGCGGGTCAACGCCGGGTCAGGCCCGCGTAGGCGATAGGCCTGGGTTCGACTTTTGCTTCTCTCCTGAGAACGTAGATGCCCGAACCGATGATCAGCCCCACGCCCAGCATGGTCAGCGTATCGGGAATCTCCGACCAGATCAGGTAGCTCAGCAGCGTCACCCAGACGATCATGACGTATTCGAACGCTGCGATACGCGAAGCCTGTTCGCGCTGGTAGGCGTTGCTCGAAAACATGAAACCGAGTGCGCTGGTCAGCCCGGTCAACATCAGTAACAGGAAATCATATGCATCGGGTACCGTCCAGGAACGCAGCAGGAACCGGGTACTGACGTCCGCGTCCTGCCCCGGATCGATTCCCGATAACAGTAAACCGGTAAGACTACCCAGCACCACGAAAGCCACGCTGGCGTATAATGACATCACCGCAGGGGGGTCGGTCATTTTGGCAACGCGCACCATCAATTGACAGCAGGCGTAGAAAAACGCCGCGGCGATCGGCAACAATTCAAACAGGTTGAATGACTCCGTGTAGGGTCTCAGTACAATCAGTACACCGATGAAACCGATCGTAATGCTGACGAATCTCCTGACCCCGACCTGTTCGCCGAGTAGTGGTATCGACAGCAGTGTGATAAAAAACGGTGCGGTAAAAAACAGCGCGGTTGCCGTGGTGAGCGAAGTACCAGCCAGGGCGACATAAAACAACGTAAACGCGATCAGCATCAATGCGCCGCGCACCAGGTGCAGCAAGGGGTGATGCTGCCTCAGTATCTTAAGTCCACTCGTAAAGTGGATCAGGATGAGTAACAAGGGTACCGCAACCAGGCCTCTGATCGTCATGATCTGGTGCACCGGGTAGCCAGCACTCATTTCCTTGATGATGACATCCTGGATCGCAAACAGAAACTTGCCGGCGGACATGATTGCCACCGCCTGCAGCAAGGGACTCATGGTGGCGCGACGAATCAAGTCTTTATGATTTGCAGCTCGTGACCGACTGCGGCCTGAATCTCGACTTCCTGTTCCAGATCGGCCTCGGTGAGAGGGTGATTGTCCAGCCAGGGCTGCGGAATTTCGATGCTCATATCAAGGGCATCGGTCAATTGTAACTGTATTGGGGGTAGTCCCATCGGCAGGCGGCCGCGATTGAGCAGTACCGCCAGGCGTAGTAGCCGCGTCATCAGGTCGAGCGCGTCAGAACGCACATAAACGCTGTCCTCGATCAGTTCGGGCAGAAACTTGCGTCGATGCAGGCGCACCATGATCGACAGCGCCCCCTGTTCCTGGCGGGAAAATCCGGGCAGGTCCATGTTTTGCAATACGTAGCCACCGTGCTGGTGATACTGGTTATGTGCGATCATCAGCCCGATCTCATGCAACTGGGCTGCCCAGCCCATCAGGCGGCGCTCGCGCTTGAGCAAGCCCTGCCGCCTGACCTGGTCGAACAGCATCAGCGCGGTATGACGCACTCGTTTGCCCTGATCGAGATCGATATGATGACGTTTCATCAAGTCCAGCACGGTAATTGCGCGACGGTCTTCGTGCAGCACGCGACCGATCAGATCATGCAGTACACCTTCGCGCAGTGAACCATCGGAGACGCGCATGAAATCGAGGTCTAACGCCCTGAAAATCGCCATCATCACCGCGACACCGCCGGCGAACACGGGTCGTCGCTGTTCGCTGAGCCCGCTGATCTTGAGTTTATCCACGCTACCGGCCTTGATAATTTTCTTGACCAGCTTGTCCAGCCCATCAATGGTAATCCCGGTCTCGCTCCAGTCGTTTTCACGCAGAACATTATCAATCGCGCGCGCGGTACCGGATGTACCGACGAAGTCCTCCGCTGCCAGTGAGCGCAACGCGGCAATGTTCGGTTCCAGCTCCAGCTGGGCGCTAAAGATTGCGCGCCGCATGCGCTGTTCATTGTATTCCCCGCCGGGGAAGAATCTTTCGCTGCTGCTGACGCATCCCATGTAGAGACTACCAAGGAATAGCGGGTCGCTTTTGTCACCGACGATAATTTCGGTACTGCCACCCCCGATATCGACGACCAGTCGACGTCCCCGGCCTCCCTGCAGGGTTTGTGCCGCACCGAGATAAACCAGGCGTGCTTCCTCGACCCCTGAAATAATCTCGATTGAAAAGCCGAGCGCTTTTTCGGCGCTGGCGATAAACTGCCTTGAATTCCTTGCCTTGCGCAGCGCGTTAGTGCCGACGACACGGACATTGTCGGCATCCAGACCGCGTAAGCGCTCGCCAAATCTGGCCAGACAATCCAGCGCGCGTTCGCTGGCCGCGGCAATGATTTCATTTTTCTCATCGAGACCGGCAGCGAGTCGCACCATCTCGCGTTCACGGTCGATTACGGTCAGGGCATGTTCTTCCGCACGTGCCACAACGAGATGAAAACTGTTCGAACCGAGGTCAATCGCGGCAAATTGTTCCATCTTATCGGTCTCCATGACTAACCCCGTCGTGACTGCCATGCGCCTGTCGCGGTTGCTTGCTTGTTAGGCTTGTGTGAGTGATTTTCATGTTTCGACGACGATATTGCCGAGGTGCTTCTTTTCCAGGAAAGCCTGCTGCGCCTGGGCGAGGTCCTGTAGCGGAAAAGTCTTTGCCAGCAGCGGGCGCAACTGGTTTTGTTCGATCAATCTGACCAGGCGTTGCGTCGTGCCGGGTGGAACAATGGTAGCCCCGGTGAGCTGTAAATCCTTGTACACCAGCTGGCGCAGATCGAATTCGACCAACGGGCCGGCGATCGACCCCGAGCTCGAATAGCGACCGCCCTGGCGTAGTGCATTTATCAGTGCCATGAATGTCGGGCCACCGACGACGTCGAGGGCGACGTCGATGCCGCCATTGGCAGCCTCACGAATCTCTGCTTCGAGATTTTCACTATTGCGATCAATGACAAAGTTGGCACCGAGTTCGAGCAGAAAATCCGCTTTCGATTTTGCGGCGATGGCGATCACGCATGCTCCGCGCAGGCGACATAGCTGGATTGCCGCGGAACCGACCCCGCCTGAGGCGCCGGCGATAGCCACGACTTCGCCGGGTCGCAACCCGGTTCGTGCGGTCAGATTTTCTGCGGTGGTGTAGGCGCAGGGATAGGTTGCGAGTTCGGCATCGGATTGTGTGCTGTTGATGGCAATCGCATTTTCGCTGCGGATGGTAGCGAATTCGGCATAACCGCCATCGCACTCCGAACCGAAGTACTGTGATCTCGAAGTATCGAGCCAGTCGCCCGTGGCCAGAAGCCATGGATCGAGAATTACGCGTTCGCCGATTCTGGACGCCTCGATACCAGCCCCAACCGCCGCTATATAACCCGCAACATCGGCGCCCTGGATACGTGGAAAGGTAATCGTGGAGCTGCCCCAGCTGCCGGTTTCGGCCTCGGCGGTGTCAAAACCGCCTTTGCCACCGAGATCGGTTATGCCCTCGGTCACCGATTTCGAATACCACGCGGTTCGCGTATTGATATCGGTATTGTTCAGGCCGCAGGCAGCGACTTTAACCAGCACCTCGCCGTCCCGTGGTTCGGGTGTCGGCCACTCATGATGGTATTCGAGCTTGTCCAGTCCGCCGTGCCCGGTGAGTATGACAGCGCGCATAGTTTCAGGAATGGTCATTTCATATTCAGCATGATTTTCAAGGTAATAGTATTTACCGGCTTATCTGCTGTCACTAAAAATCTCAACACTTGGTATGACAACAGGGCGGTAAGCCGGGACGACGGATGCCTGCAGGTTGCCAAGTGTCAGCTGCCGGCGCCATCATGCCGAGATTCGCGCTTGCGCGGGGATCGCAAGCAGTGGTTTACTGCTGCTTATGGTTGCGATTATTTCGATCGACGAGTTTCGGGCGCTGTTCAAGGATGACGCAGAATTCACAGTGATCGATCCGCGGCCGCAAGCTGATTTCGCTTCCCGGGACAACGGTAACCATCAAATATGAGTAAACCACAGCCAACATTGGTCAAGGCGCTATCCGCCGCCGCCTACATCGATGCTGAAGTTTATCGTCAGGAGCAGGACAGGATTTTTGCCCGCAGCTGGCAGTTCGCCTGCCATGTCGAGAAATTGCGACGCAGCGGCGACTTCGTTGTTTGCGAGGTGGCCGGCGAAAGCCTGATCGTGATACGCGAGAATAATGAGACCATAAACGCTTTCTACAATTTCTGTCCCCACCGCGCCGCGCGCCTGCTCGATGGCGAGGGCTGTAAACAACGCATTTCCTGCCCTTACCACGCGTGGACCTACAATACCCGCGGCGAGTTGGTCGCGGCGCCCAATGCCGGCGATGTACCCGGTTTTGATGTCAGTCATTTCGGACTCAAGCCCTGCCGCGTGGACGTGGTGCACGGACTGGTGTTCGTTAACCTGGATAACGACGCCGAACCGTTGCAGGCGCAGTTTCCCGGCTTGATTGACGATTTGAAAGCCTATGCGCCGGATTTACCCGCGCTGACCTTTGTGCATCGTACCGAAGCCTGTATGCAAGCGAACTGGAAGGTGGCGATAGAAAATTACGCGGAGTGTTATCACTGCGAACTGATTCACAAGGAGCTGGTCAGCCGGGTGCTCGACTTTGATTCCTACAGTATCGAAGTCATCGGCAAGGCACAAAAACACCTGTCGCGTCCGCAGTCGGGGACAACCAGGGCTTATGACTTCGACGAATCGACCGACGGCGAGTTTGTGGCCTGGTGGATGTGGCCCAATTTCTCGTTTCAGAGCTACCCGGGTGGACGTGTGCATTTCTGGAAATGGACCCCCATCGATGCCAGTCATACCCATCTCACGGTCGACTGGTTCTTTCCGAGCAAGGACATGGCTGACTGGGAACGCGAGCTGATCGATCATCATGCCCGAACGACATTTGCCGAGGATTTAGCGGTTATCAATCTGGTGCAGCAAGGCCTCGGCAGTCGGAGCTACCAGCCCGGGCCATTGATGATCGATCGTGAAAATTCACGTTATTCCGAACATGCCGTGGCCGCGATCCAGCAGCTTTGGCGTAACGCTATGGGGGATACCTATGAGTAATGAGCCGATGCCGACCGAACGCCTGTATGCCATTGTCGAACAGGGGCTCTGCATCGGCTGTGGCCTGTGTCAGTCGATAGCGGGCAGCGATCGCGTCAGGGTGACAAAAACACTAAATGGTTATCTTCAGCCTGTCGTCGAGGGAGAACTCGATCATGCGACGGTTGACCGCATCTATGCAGTCTGTCCGGGCACCCGGGTCGAAGGTTTGCCCGAGCGTCTGCTTGATACGGATACCAAACAGGACAACGTCTGGGGCCCGTGGCGGCGCATGGTACGCGCCTGGGCGGGTGATCCGGAAGTGCGCTTCGAAGGCTCCACCGGCGGCGTACTGACCGCGCTTGGCGCCTACCTGCTCGAATCGAAACGCGTCGACTTCATCCTGCAGGTAAAAACCTCGGCCAGCGAACCCAGTTTCGGCGACCCGGTGCTGAGTTTCACCGGCGCCGATGTTTTCGAGGCCGCCGGTTCACGCTATGGACCGGCCGCACCGTTGCTCGATATTAACCAAGTGCTGGAGCGCGAGCAGCCGTTTGCCTTTATCGCCAAACCCTGCGATATCTCCGCACTGCGTAATTATGCCCGGCAGGATGCCCGTGTCGACGAGCTGGTCAAGTACTGGTTAACCATGGTTTGCGGTGGTTACGGTACACCACGGGGAACGGTTGAATTCTATAAACGGGTTGGTATTGATCCGGACGAAGTCACTGCTTTGCGTTATCGCGGCCGCGGTTGTCCGGGGCCGACACGCGTCGAGACGGCCAGGGAGGTTAAGGAATTTCACTACATCGACTACTGGGGTGAAGACGAAACCACCTGGACCTTGCCGTTTCGCTGCAAAATCTGTCCTGACGGTATTGGCGAGGCGGCCGATATCGCGGCAGCCGACACCTGGATCGGTGGATCTCCCAACCGGATCGACAGTGTCGACGATCCCGGCGTTAATGCGCTGATCGCGCGCACCCGGGCCGGTGAAGAATTGATAGCGGCGGCGGCAGCGGATGGCGCGCTGACGCTCGATTACGATACTGTTCCAGATACGCTGAGCGTTTACCAACCACACCAGGTCAACAAGAAGTACGCCGCCTGGGCGCGCCATCAGGGCCTTGCCGATGCCGGTCGCATCGTACCGCAGACCGAACGCCTGCGCATCGAGCAACTGGCCCTTGAATTGCCTGCAGCAACTATCCGGTTTCAGCGTGAAGGTACCCGTCAACGCGTCGAAACAGGCAAAGCTACCGAACCGACTCCTGAAATCTGGAAACCATAATATAAAGCAGGTTTGCATCCGGGATCGGCAGTCAGCAGCGAATATACAGCTATTCCGTCTCCGCATCGGGAGATGCTATTTTTGGCGCGGTCCGAGAAACTGGGTTGCCAGTAAAAGTGTCGTCGATACCAGGATCATAATGGTGGAAATGGCGGCGATGGTCGGATCGATAAAATCACGCAGGGCGCTGAACATATGTTTTGTCAGTGTCGCGTTTGATCCGCCCGACACAAAAATCGCAATGATGACCTCGTCAAAAGAAGTGAGAAACGATAACAGGGCGGCGGTCACGATAGAAAATTTAATTTGCGGCAAGGTAATGACAAAGAATGCTTTTATTCGCGTTGCTCCGAGGCTTCTGGCAACCCTTTCCTGATTCAGATCGTAGTTGCGCAGTGCTGACGTGATCACGATCATGACCAGCGGAGCAGCCAATACGGTATGCGCCATAACCAGTCCTGTAATCGTATTGTTAAGGCCGACACGTCCATAGGCGTAGAAGGTTCCGATAGCGATCAGAATAACGGGCACGATCATCGGGGTAATAAGAAGCATAAAAATTGCCCTGGCTGCCCGATGCCCGGATACGAACAGGGCATATGCCGCCATCGTTCCGAGCGGGGTGGCTAGCAGCATCGTTAATATTCCGACCTGAAT
>JBATHL010000384.1:0-1808 GCA_049666745.1 Gammaproteobacteria bacterium | reverse complement strand
GCTTTCTCGAGATCGATCCAGGTGCGCGCACGAATTGCTTTTTCGCGCGACAGTTTCGTTTCGCCAAAACCGTCTTCAACGGCATCAAGCGCTACTTCGACTTCATCGCCGACGGAAATTCCGCCTTCGGTCTTGTCGTTCTTAAACTGTTCGATGGGGATGACGGCCTCTGACTTGAGACCGGCGGTGACGATGACCACATCGTCGTTCACTGCCACAACGGTTCCGATAATGATTGAACCCGGCTTTATTTGTTGGCTAGCAAAACTCTCTTCAAATAATTCAGCAAAACTTTCAGACATGTTAGTTAACCAAGGGAGTAATCACTCCCGCCCTGTGCGTCTCGTCACATCCTGTGACCGACGGTCATTACAAAAAAAGGAGCGAACATCCTGTCCGATCCCATCCATTAAACCTTCTTAAGGTGTTTAGAGGTTGGCGACCCAGTCGAGTACGGTTTGCGTAACTGCCTCGATGGACTGGCCCGAGGAATCCAGAATCCTGGCATCCTCTGCAGGCCGCAGCGGTGCTACCGATCGCTCGGAATCCCGCCGGTCACGGTCCTCTATGTCCCGTGAAAGGGCGGCAAGGCTAACATCGATACCCTTGTCTTTCAACTGCTTATGGCGCCTCATGGCACGCTCTTCGGCGCTCGCGGTCAGGAATATTTTGACCGCAGCGGACGGAAAAACCAGCGAACCCATATCGCGCCCATCTGCCACCAGACCGGGCGCCTGCTGGAAGGCCCGCTGACGCTCCAGCAAGGCCTCCCGGACGGCCGGAATAACCGCTACCACAGAGGCCATTTCACCGGTGGTTTCCTTGCGAACTTCGAGCGTAATCTCATCATCATCCAGCCAGATGCGTTCGGACCCGTCCTGGTTGCTGTCGAATCGGACATTTAGCTCCCGGGCGACCTGGGCTACCGCATCCACGTCGTCCAAATCCACGCCCTGCCTGGCCGCCGCAAGAGCGGTCAGACGGTAGAGCGCCCCGCTATCCAACAGATGGTATCCCAGAGCCTGGGCAACCCGGCGCGCAATCGTCCCCTTGCCACTCCCGACAGGTCCGTCAATCGCAACCACTGGCACCGGGTGGCTCACTGCAGCACCTCGATCCGGGCACCTGCCCCCATCAAGGTCTTACTGAAGCCCGGAAACGATGTATCCACATTATCCACACCGCGAATCAGGACCTCGCCATCGGCAATGGTGGCCGCCATCGCCAGTGCCATCGCGACACGGTGGTCGTGGAAGCTCTCGACTTCCCCTCCCGTGAAGCGACCGCCATGAACAACAGCGCCGTCTGGCGTCTCGTCCACCTTGATACCCAGTTTTCGCATTCCATCTGCCATCGCCGCAATTCGATCACTTTCCTTGACCCGGAGTTCCCCGATATCGGTGAATGTCGTCTTACCGGTCGCAGCGGCAGCCGCAACGAACAGTGCCGGAAATTCGTCGATCGCCAGCGAGACCAGGGACGGATCGACTTTCCCGCCACGCAATACTGACGATCGCACCCTGATATCCGCCACCGGCTCCTTGCCGAAACACCTCGGGTTCTCCAGTGAGATATTCGCGCCCATGGCCTGCAGAATGTCGATTACGCCCGTCCGTGTTGGATTTACGCCAACACTTTTTATAAGGATATCCGCATCTTGCGACAATATTGTGCCGAGGATTATGAAGGTCGCCGACGACAGGTCTGCAGGAACCTTGACCGGGCAACCTCGCAACCTTTGCCCACCGCCCAGTGAGATTCGCCGCCCGTCGGTATCGACCTTGATACCCATCGATCCGAGCATGCGT
>JBATHL010000383.1:0-2882 GCA_049666745.1 Gammaproteobacteria bacterium | reverse complement strand
GTGTTCATGCGCTACGTGCTCAATGCGCCGACGGTGTGGGCCTTCGATATGAGCGTGCAGATGTACGGTGCGCTGTTCATGATGGCCGGCGCCTACGCCTTGTCGCAAGACGCTCACGTACGCGGCGACGTGGTCTACCGGCTGTTAAAAATAAAAACCCAGGCCAAGATCGACCTGGTGCTTTACATCCTGTTCCTGATGCCCGGCGCTCTGGCATTAATCTACTACGGATATGGTTTTGCCGCCGATTCCTGGTTTTACAAGGAAGTGAGCTGGAGCAGCCCGTCGCGAATCCAAATCTATTTCTTCAAAACCCTGATCCCGGTTTCCGGCACGCTGGTGTTACTGCAGGGAATTGCCGAGTCAGTGCGCTGCGTGATCTGTATCAAAACCGGTGCCTGGCCCGCCCGCTTGCACGATGTGCAGGAAACCGAAACCATGCTGATGAACGAACAGGAAGATTTGCGTAAGCTCGAGGAGGAAGGTCATGTCTGATCCAGTCATCGCCGTCTTCATGCTCGGCCTGTTAATCTTCATGGTGATGCTGGGATTTCCGATTGCCTTTACGCTGATCGCGATGGGCCTCGGATTTGGCTACTACGCTTACTACGACGCCGAGCGCATGCAGACCATATTCGACAATCGGATTTTCGATCTTTTTGTGCAGAATACCTTTTCGGTCATGTCCAACGACGTACTGGTGGCCGTCCCACTCTTCTTATTCATGGGCTATGTGGTCGAACGGGCCAACATAGTCAATCGTCTGTTTTTCAGTATCCAGCTGGCCGCGCGTCACCTGCCGGGTTCGATGGCGGTAGCAGCGCTGTTTACCTGCGCCATATTCGCCACCGCTTCAGGCATCATCGGCGCGGTGGTTACGTTGATGGGCATGCTCGCGTTCCCGGCCATGTTGAAGGCCAATTACGATGAGAGTTTCGCGGCCGGCGTTATCTGTGCCGGTGGCTGTCTCGGCATCCTGATACCGCCGTCGATCATGCTCATCGTCTACTCGGCGATCGCGGAAATATCGCCGCTGCGCCTCTATGCCGCGGCCATGTTTCCCGGCCTGCTGCTGGCCGGACTCTACATGGTCTACGTGGTCGGCCGAGCCACCTTGAATCCGAGCCTGGCGCCAAAACCCGCAGAGGAAGATGTGCCGTCATTCGGCAGGATTGCCTGGGAACTGGCAACCTCGTTTATTCCCCTGGCGCTATTGATCATGAGTGTACTCGGTGCCATTTTAATGGGCCTGGCGACGCCGGCCGAAGCGGCGGGTGTCGGCGCGTTCGGCGGGCTCTTCCTGGCGCTGTGCTATCGCTCACTCAACTGGGAGCGTTTAAAACAGGCGGTTTACCTCACTGCCAAGACTTCGGCGATGGTATGCTGGCTGTTCGTCGGCTCCTGGACCTTTGCCTCGGTGTTCTCTTACCTCGGCGGTCACGAGCTGATCAACGAGTGGGTACTGTCACTGGACCTGGGATCAGTTGGATTCCTGATACTCGCGCAGTCGATTATCTTCCTGCTGGGCTGGCCGCTTGAATGGACCGAAATTATCATCATTTTCGTACCGATCTTCCTACCGATGCTGGAAACCTTCAATGTCGATCCGCTGTTTTTCGGCATTCTCGTGGCCCTGAATCTGCAGACTTCGTTCCTGACACCGCCGATGGCGATGGCCGCCTATTACCTGAAAGGCGTGGCGCCACCGCATATCCAGCTAATGGATATTTTCCGCGGTATCATGCCCTATCTCGCGATCATCATTTTCTCGATGATACTGCTGTATAACTTCCCCGGGATCGCATTATGGCTGCCGGTCTACCTGTTTGGTCCCGGGTAGTCGCCGGTTAAGGTCTAACATATGGATAAATTCGATCCGGCTACAGCAAACCTGCTCAGCGCCTGCGATGCACGCGCGGCTATCGAGCGGGGGCTGCTGAGCTCTCAGGAACTGGTTACGGCCTGTTTTGCGCGCATCGACGAACTCGAAGAATCGATCGGCGCCTGGGCACACCTCGACCGGGACCTGGCGATGGAACAGGCCCGGGCGGCCGACGAATTCCGGCGTCGCGGTCTCGAGATCGGACCGTTGCATGGCCTGCCAGTCGGGATCAAGGACATTATCGATACCTCGGACTACCCGACCGAGCGCGGCACGGTGCTGCACCAGGGCCGCAGACCAACGCAGTACGCCACCCTGGTATCGTTACTGAAGGAAGCCGGCGCGATCATTCTCGGCAAAACCGTGTCCACCGAAATGGCGGTATTCTCGCCCGGTAAAACCCGCAATCCGCACAATCCCGCGCATACCCCGGGGGGTTCATCGAGCGGCTCGGCGGCGGCGGTCTCGGCGGCAATGGTGGCACTGGCCGTCGGTACCCAGACCAACGGCTCGATTATCCGACCGGCGTCCTACTGTGGCGTCTACGGTTTCAAACCCGGTTTCGGGCGCATTTCGCGTCACGGCGTACTGCAGCAATCCCCACCGCTGGATACCGTCGGCGTATTTGCACGCAGTCTCGAAGACCTCGCGCTGATCGCCGACGTATTGATGCGCTACGATGCCCAGGATAGCGCGATGACCCCAATCGCCCCACCCTGCATTAGCAAGGTGCTGGCGCAGGAGGTCCCGGCCGAACAGCATTTCGCATTCGTACGCAGCCCGGTCTGGGACCAGGTCGATCAGGTTACCAAGGACGGCCTGCGCGAATTAATAGAGGCGGTCAACGCCAGCCAGGAAAAGACCGTCGACATTCTCGACCTGCCCGCGACGTTTGCCGGGTTGCACGAGGATCACCGCCGGGTGATGGAAGCCGACCTGGCGCGCAACTTCGCCGCCGAGTACGACACTGGCAAAGCCGAATTGAGCGCTGTGTTGTGCG
>JBATHL010000382.1:0-3024 GCA_049666745.1 Gammaproteobacteria bacterium | reverse complement strand
ATTGATGAAGGGAGGTGGAAAATGGCTGCACCTAAATTTCCGGCAAATGCGCACCGGCATGACCCGTATAGAAACTTCAAGTTTCAAATTCTAATCGATGGTAAACCTGTTGCGGGATTAACCAGGGTTTCCGCATTACATAAGATAACAGAGGTCGTTGAGTACAGAGAGGGTGGCGATCCCTCATCGTCCCGTAAATTGCCTGGCCGTACTGAATATAGGCCAATCACCTTAGAGCAAGGCGTATCGCATGATCCCGTCTTTGAAAAATGGGCAAATCTCGTGAACAATCTTGACGGGGACGCTGCAATGAGCCTGAAAAACTTCCGCAAAAATATTGTTCTTAATTTGCTCAATCTGCAAGGCTCAGTTGTTAAATCTTACATGATTCATCGATGCTGGGTTTCAGAATACTCGGCGTTGCCCGATCTTGATGCAAATGAGTCGGTTGTGGCGATCGAAAAAATCGTCATACAGAACGAGGGATGGGAACGAGATGAAGCCGTTAGCGAGCCCACTGAAAGTTGATTCTGTAGGTGAAGCCTGATGGGTGATCGCTCATTGTCACCGACGGTTCTAAAGGGAGCTTTTGTAGCCTATTACGCAAAAAGCCAGCAGGCGAGAACGATTGTTTTTCAGCTTAATCCCGAATCCATACAGCGCAGCATACTCCCTCCCCGCCCGAATAGCGGTTTCTTCAAACATGGCGAAGCACGCGAACGTATTTCTTTCGTGCTGGCAGTGGATGCGAGACTAGGTGACGATTTTTTTGTCGAAAATGAGGAAGGTGATTCTCATAGTGTTTTATCCTTTTTATCAGCGATTGAATTACTGGCTTACCCCGCCGATGTAATCAACGAGATAACCACCACATCAGATAAGAGTGGGTTTCTTGGTATCGGCAATTATTTCACTCAGCTATTTAGATCAAGTAGCAAAAGCAATTTTCCCTATGTGAGTTTGATGCTTGGTTCGCAGCGTATAATCCCGGTAAAAATAATATCTATTCTTGTGACCGAGCAGGAATTTGATACCCGGTTGCAGCCAATTCGCGCATCGGTGGAGATTGTGATGGATACACAAACCAAGCGAGAAAGTAAGCGCCATGCACCAACCAAAGAAATATTTAAGCGCTATTTACGTCTTAAGGTTTTATTAGCGAACAACAAAGCTAACCCACTTTCTTAAGAATTATAGAATACAAAATATGTGAGGAGATACCAATGCCACGAATCCAATGTCCAGGAGTTGAAGATATAGTCGCAGTCATGGGAGATAAGAGTTACAAAGTCTTCAAGAATCCGAATGGTCATGACATTAACCTAGTTGGTATTCGAAATTCCTCGTCAAGTGCAAATCGTTTCGATGACTGGATCAGCGCGTTTTACTGGTATGATGGCATTTGGAATATGTTCGCCTTCCCGGGCACCACAGATCCAGGGACCTTCTATCGGGAAAATCCGCTAAATGTGCGAGGCACGGCAATCATGAAACCCGGCCAGTATCGGGGCGCTTATCAGGTAGGTAAGCACAAAGGATACAAAGCAATGCAGCAGGTTGGGCCAATTACCGTCTACCGAGACGACAATAAAGATGCCGAGCTAAATACGAACGGAACCGAAGAAGATTCGGGGCTGCATGCCGTCAACATTCATCGGGCAAACCGCATTCGCGCTTCAACCCAAGTCGAAAAATGGAGCGCCGGATGCCAGGTCATGCAGGACCCGGATCACTTTGACTTCTTTATGACGCTGTGTGGACGCGGTGCTAACAAATTCGGCAACTCGTTTACTTATACATTGTTGGAAAGTTCAGATTTTTCCAATTAATCCTAAATTTATTAACGAGTTCGCTCCATTACATCGTTGAATTATTAATGGTCGACAAACAACTTATTTATTCATCGTAGACTCAGAATCCAATGTCGAGCCCGAACTCGTCCCGCTTCTTGATGACTACGTACACCCTGGGCCGTGGACGTTTCTTGTGAATCGCCTCTCGAACCAGCGCTAGGTTCTCCTCTGTGTTTACGCAGCCGACGATCACACCCGTCAAGGCACGGGCAGGGAACCGATCTCTCAGGGCACTCGCAGGCAAAACTCAATGCAGTGGCTCGACGGCTGAACGAGCAGCCAAGAAAAACGTTAGACTATGAAACACCAGCCGAACGATTTAACCAATGTGTTGCGTCGACCGGTTGAAACCGCAGCCGAAAGTTGCTTCATCTTCACTAATTTGGAGCGGCAGCTATCGAAAAAATCGGTTAGGTTGTAATGGGTGCAGCTATTTATCAGGCAAGGAATGTGCCCCCATTTCGTCAACGGCACCGATCTCACCGTTGACCCACAAACTGCGGTTGGTTCACTGTCTTGTTCGTGTACGCCGAATGATCTGTTCGAAAACATCCTTGTAGCTGCTTTTGACGATGCGCTTGTAGAGAAAGTCCGGGATGGGCACCGGCGGCTTGATCATGCTGAAATAATTCATCTCGATCTCCCCGCTTGCCATTTTCTTAAATCGCCAGAAACCCTGGTTGGTTTTTGGCGCCATGGAGAATTCCTCGATTACGCGGGTATCATTTTCGTCGAGCTGGCGCCAGCATTGCTGGTACTCACTGTCGCTGTTGGTGGTCTCGACCAGGGTGGTAAAGCGCGAGGTAAACGGCGTAAACCCGGTACGAAAACTGATCGCCGTCAACAGTTCACCGCCGGGGTTTCTCACGATCTTGATACCCCGGTAACCGGGCATGAACTCAGGATAGTGTTCGGGTGCTTCCATTACCTGAACAAGCGTCGTGAAATCGAGCGGTACCTGCTTGTTCGAAAAGATGTGGTAAACGCTGCCGTGCTTCGATATGAAGTAGTCGTCGAAATAGTCGCTGGTGACGCGATCGTCACTCGTAATATTCATTTGCGCCAGGTTATCGTCGCAGAGACCCGCGTAGGCGATCGAAGGTGCCGCGTAGATCAAACCAAGGCAAAGCAGCGCGACGTCAGGTCTCATCCGATGCCTCCTGTTCATAGT
>JBATHL010000381.1:0-17462 GCA_049666745.1 Gammaproteobacteria bacterium | reverse complement strand
CCTTGATCTCGTCCTGCTTGTTGCGCAGGATCACCAGGGGTAGTCCCATGAAGTCTACCGGTTTGACATAACCCTTCTTCGGCAGATCGCTGGCGAACCAGAGCCCCGCCCAGCTCTTGCCCAGCACCTGGTCACGCTCATGTGCCAGGAACTCGTTACTGGTATAGGCCTGGTTCGGCAATCCGCTGGCCTTTTCAATCGGCTGCATTACCGCGTCGACAGAGATGCTGTGGGAATTCAATGGTGACATTTGCCCTATCCTCCAAGTAGAGGCCTGCAAGAGGCCGCGTATGCTGAAACGCAAACTTTGCGGCGAAAACTATTGTTTGACAATACTAAAAAACTTCATTAAAACTTTACCTGAAGTAAACCCTGGAATTCCTTATGGCAAGGCGTTTTTACCAGCTACCCAGCTTGACCGGCCTGAATGCCTTCGATGCCTGCGCCAGGCATGGCAGTTTCACCGAGGCAGCTGTTGAGCTGGGGGTAACTCTCGGTGCCGTCAGCCGGCAGGTGAAATTGCTCGAAACCGAGCTTAACTGCATGCTGTTCACCCGCCACCATCGCGGTGTCGAGTTGACCGCCGAGGGCATTGACCTGTTCCAGGTGTTGAGCAACAGCTTTCAGCAGATAGGCAAGCTCTGCCAGGCGCTGCGAAATCGAATGCAAAGCTCGGATGTCACCATCGCCGCGACAACGGCATTTGCCTCACTATGGTTAATGCCCCGGCTCGGTGGCTTCTGGCAGCAGCATCGCGACATCAATATCAATCACGCGATTTCGGATAATCCGCAAGACCCCGGTTTTCAGAGCGCCGACCTGCGCATCCGCTACGGTGACGGTAACTGGCGCGGCGAACAGGCGCTCAAGTTATTCGATGATCAGATCTACCCGGTTTGCGGGCCTGGGTTTGCCGCCGAACATGAATTGAGTCGCCCCGAGCAATTGCTCGAACTGCCGTTACTGCGGCTGGATAGTGTCGATCCGGCCTGGACCGGCTGGGCGGCCTGGCTCGCGGAATGGAAATGCGATCTGTCCGACGCCAGTTTCCGGCGCTTCAACAACTACGTGGTAGCCTTGCAGGCCGCAGAAGACAACCAGGGTGTTGCGCTGGGATGGCATAGCCAGGTCGAGCCCCTGATAAAAAACGGCAGATTGGTGCGTTTTGGCGATATGCAGATAACCGCTCCCGGTAGTTACTACCTGACCTGGGACGAAAATCGACCGTTATCCGATGCCGCGCGGCAATTGCTCGATTGGTTGCTGGCAACCGGCAAAGAAGCCGCCCCTTCGGTATAGATCCCACTATTGCCCGGAATAAATAACTGATCGCAGGTTCGCTGGCGTCCTAAGGCTACCTCGGGGATAAGTCCGCAAAAGACGCTCCCAAACGGCAAAACGCGCCGTTTGGCACATCCATGTGATCGCTTGGAGCGCGGCGTCCATGCCACGCTACACTTTTGCGGACTTATCCCCGAGGTAGCCACCCACTATTAGGGGAAACCGGTGAAACCCTTCGCGCCGTAAAGGCCGGGTGTTGATTTTTATGAGATACCTGTGAGCAGGGGCATTTTATTCCGGACAGTAGTGGGTATGTATCCGGATAATGCTTATGTTGCCGGTTTTTGCTTTCGTGTGGTCAGGCTGGTGAGTGCCTTGCTGGTCAAAGCGATTGCCGATTTGAATTTTACGTAGGTTATTTTGTCGAGTTCTGTGACCGCTTGCGCGCGATCGCAAAACACCATTCCCACTGCTTTGCCCGCGACATGCAGTGACATCAGGAAAAAATTTTCATGCAGAAAACCAGCCTTGAATCGGGCTGGTAACGCTGCCTCGAAACCAGGGTAGCTGTCCGAGTCGATCCATATCGACTGCGGCTTGAGCAGCAATGTCTTGAGCAGGTTTTCCCGACTGATATCGATGACCAGGGTTCGAATCGGAGAGTGTTCTTCGATGCCCTTGCCGGCGCGGGTGCCGAGCTTGGTTTTGTCGGGGGATAGTAGCATCAGGACTACCCTGGACAGGTGCAATTCGTCATGTAAATGATTCAACAGCAAATCCAGTAGTTGCGCCTGGGTGGGTCTCGAGGTTTGCAGCAGAGCCTTGACGCGATTATCGAATTCATGTCCATCAGATGCCGCCCCGGGCTTAACTTCGGTTGCCGGTTGCGCTTGTTTTGCCAGTTCGGGCAACATGATCAGACGGACGGCAGCCGGTAACACGTCGCTGAACGGACAGCTCCGCGCAGCTTCGATGGCTACTTGCTGTAAATGTTTGTCGAAGTCCTCCAGCGACTGGTTTAAATAGGCAGCACAAACATGTTCGGTTGCCTGCATCGATGAGTGATACCAGCCCACTTCGGCCTGGTGCGAGACGTCTGCGGCGAGCTGTATCAGGCGAGCCTTGCGTCCCTTGGGTATGTTTTCGTCGAGTGACTCGGTGACCAGTGCCGGCAGGTATGATTTTTCGGCATAAATCCGCCCGAGCTCGTGAAAATCGAAACTGAACACGGTTTTGCTACTGTTGGCATCTAAACCGTTAACGAGAAATTCAGCCTGGTATTGTTGATAGTGTTCATAATCGAACAGGCAGGCGCAGAATTCGCCGATATTGTGCAGCAAGGCAGCGCTGTGAATTTCGTTAACGGCGCTGATTCCCTGCAAACTGATGAAATAATCGAGTTGTGCCAGCAGGTGATAACTGCGGCTGACTAATTGATGATAGGCCTGTCGACGCAGCGCATCCGTATGGGTCTCGTGCAGCACTTTGTGTTGCATTACCAGGTCGGCAATGGCGCTATCGCTCAGTAAACTCAACGCGGCTTGCACCGATTCGGCCCGTTTACCGCTGCGCTGTAACCTGCTGTTTACTTCGTGGTACAGGGATATACTCATGCCGGGGTCTAGCGCGATAACAGCCGCAAGGTCACCTACGGTTTTGCTGTGATCTTCGAGGGTTTGCAGCGCCTGGCGGTGATGGGTTTCGAGCGCCGGGATAACATTATGATGGGACGACAACCAGGTTCGCGCCGCTCGTTCGCTCATTGTGAATCAGGCTTCCTTTGCGTTGCTCAACGCTTCCAGTTGTTTACCATGGATATGCTTGATCAGGATTTCACGGTCGGCTTCGTGCAGGTTTTCGAAATCGAGCGAGACCCTTGACTTGTCCTGCTCCCGGCTGGAATCGTTTTCAACCAGGACCACTCGGGCAATGATGACAAGCCTCAGCCCGGAGGGCAATAACTTTAATTTCAGTTCAACCAGTTCACCCTGTGGCGGCGGTTGGTCTGCGTTAAAAGAAATACCCTGGGCGCTGAGATTAGCGGCTTTCTGTATCATGTTTGCATCGTGTTCATCATCGATGAGTTTCTCGGTAATGCGATCGATCTGCTTTTCCAGTACGCCAAGATAGCGTGCCATTTCCGGCATCTTGGTTTCAATTTTATGGCGGTCGGCGATATGCTGTTCGATCTGGAAATTGTAGTTGTTGCGCATCGAAAAGGCATGCTCGTTGGCCCAGAAATCTTCGAGGCAGTCGTCAATTTCCGTCTGTGCGACGAGCCGCATAGCGAGGCAAACTTCGTCCTCGATGCGATAGTAGCGCCGTCTTTCGTCAGACACTATTGAGCCTGGCTTTTCGGCTGGTCGACGTAATCGACGTTTTGCGCCGGTGATTCCCCTTCGATTGCCTGCCGGTTGCCATGCAACACGCTGATTTCGACGCGCCGGTTCTTGGCGCGATTTTCCCAGCTATCGTTGGGCACGATAGGCTCGTTATCGGCCATGGCCCTGATTTCCATGCGTTCGGGGTCGACATCGCCTTCCCGGATAAAATAATGCACTACGCTGGCAGCCCGCGCGGCCGACAAATCCCAGTTTGAACGGAAACGTTTGGTTTCGATGGGGATATCATCGGTGTGCCCGGCAATAATGAAGAGCCCGTCGCGCTGATTGAGGACTTCAGCGATCAATTTCAATATGGGCAGGAATGCCTGTTTGAGTTGGGCCTGACCCGAGCCGAAAGAACCGCGCTCGCGAATTCGAATCAGTACCCGGTCGTTATAGGCTTCAATTTCAAGTAAACCATCGTCAATCGCGACTGCCAGTTCATCCTGTAGTTCCTCGGCTTCTTCCTGGGCTTCGCGTTGCGCTATTTTCTGGGCGATCGCCTCGGCTTCGGCTTCACCGAGCCCGCCATCGTTGCGCGAGGTCGAATCGGTGTAATCGAGATTGGTCTTGGTATCATCGGTCGTCTTTTCGCGCATGATTTCGAGCGGTGTCACCTCGGTGGGTGTACCCGGGCTGTACTGTTTGGCGATGACGCTGGTGCCTTTGGGGATTTCCGTGGCCTTGACGTCACGTTGCACGCCAAACGCCAGTTTCATAGCGCCTGCGACCGCCTTGTACTTGAGTACATCCATTTCCGAGAATGATAACAACAAGACAAAAAAGCACATCAACAGTGCCATCATGTCGGCAAAGGTTGCGAGCCAGGGGGGGAGGCCTTTCTCGCATGGTGGGCAATCGCATTCCTCGCTCATCGCGTGCTCCTATTCGTCTTCCTGGCGCTTGCTTTCCGGCAGGTAGGCGTTGAGTAACTGCTTCAGTACGCGTGGATTGGTGCCTTCCTGGATACCGCCGATCGACTCCAGGATCAAATCCTTGTTGAGTTTTTCGTATCCGCTGATGAGGATTAATTTTTCCGCCAGCGGGGACGCAAACGCGTTGGCGATTACTGCGCCGTACAGCGTGGTCAACAATGCGACCGCCATGGCAGGACCGATCGCTGCGGGATCGGACATGTTGGCCAGCATCTGCACCAGACCTATCAGCGTGCCGATCATGCCCATCGCCGGTGCATAGGTAGCCATTGCCTTGAACATGTCAGCACCCACCGTGTGGCGTTCGATCGACATGTTAATATCTTTCGACAGCAATCCCTTGACGACTTCGGGGGCATGACCATCGATGCACAAGCTGATGCCACGTTCGAGGAAACCGTTGCCGATCTCGCGGCCTTCGAGTGCCAGGATGCCTTCCTTGCGCGCGACGTTTGCGAGTTCGACCGACTCGTCGATCAGGTTTTGCGGCGCATCGAGCTTGTAAAAAAAGCCCTTCAGGCCAATTTTGAAAGAGCCAAGGAAGTTTCCCAGCGTGACACGCATCAGGGTTACCGCGAAGGTTCCACCGACCACGATCAACAAAGAGGGTGCGTTGACGAACAAGTGGAAGGGCCCGCCAAGCATAATGGCGACGGAGATTATGATGTATGCCAGTATGAATCCAACAATTGATGCAATGTCCACCCGTTGCTCCTGCCTGCTAACCTGAAATCGAGTAAATTGGGGTTTTGTGCAGAATTACTGGTCTGCTCGTATAGCTGTATCGGTCGGTGGGGCTAAATCTTTAGCCGAATAATTCGATAATAATCAGTCAAAATGACGCCCGCGGAAGGTTTATTTAAGGTTGTCGAAGCCTTAGCAGGGGACGTTTTCGGGCATCGACGAGTTTATGCATAATCAGCCAGTCAAGCGCATCTCCGGCGTCATGCTCAAACCAGGCCCGGCTCGAGCCCAGGCGGAAGCTGTAACCCCAGTTATCCATGTCGCTGAACATGCGTTCGCGCCCGAGGCTATAGATCTCATCGGCAAGCAGGATTTGCAGGTAACAAACCGCATTTTCTTCGGCTTCGTCGCTGCCGGCATCAGTATCGAGCCGTTGACGCCGCACCGGGTCCAGGCAAATGTAATGGCAGGTTTCGTGCAGGATGGAATGCAGTGGCGTATCGTCACGGGCATACAGGTTGTTTGCCTTTAAACCCGCTTCTTCATCACCCCAGTAACTGCCGGGTATTGGCTCCTGCCTGGCACAGTGTCGTAACTGCAAGCCGAAGCGGGTCAATAGCTTGACTAGTTCACTTGCTTCGATGTCGCCGAGGCGCAAGACATCGGGGTCTTCAATCGGCATACGACTGTAACAACCTGGCGATCGTTTGCTGCAGGCGCCACCATTCTTCGGTTTTATATTGCTGCGACTGTTTGCGGGTACGGATTATCAGGTAGTTAATCGCCGCGCCGAACACGCCCAGGATGCCGCCGATATCGATGTTCGGTTGCTGGTAATAGGCGCGGATGCGTTTTACCAGTTCCATGCCGCGTTCGCCACGCATGCGCGCCAGGGTATCGGTCAGGTTGTTTTGCGCGGACAATTCCCAGGCCATGATTTCAAGCGCCAGAGGGCGGGACTCCAGCGCTGTCACGTAGCGACCGAGCAAGGTTTGCAAATAGTCGGGTAAAGCGATATCGGCACATTCAGCGGCGGTTTCATTAATAATTTCATCTACTTCCCACCACAGGGTAGTGGTTTCGGCAAACGCCAGCAGCAATTCATCGAACCCTCCAAAGTAGCGGTAAATCAATACCTTATCGCAACCCGCCTGGCGTGCGATCGCATTAACTCCGACCGCGGGGTAACCCTGGTCGAGTAAAATCGTGCCTACCGCGTCGAGAATTCGCTGTTCGGTCTTTAGCCTGTTTCTTGTCATATCCTGTCCGTCACCCGACTGTTGCCTTGGATTCCTGCCAGAATTGTTCCATCGCTTCGAGTTGCTGCTGATTCATTTCGATGCCGGCATCCCGCATGCGTTGTTGCACGTAAGCGAAGCGACGCAGGAATTTCTGATTGGTATTGCGTAGCGACATCTCGGCGTTGACCTTGGCGTGGCGCGCGAGATTGACGCAGACGAACATCAGATCACCGAGTTCGTCGCTGATCGCGTCGCTGTCGCCAGTGCTGAAAGCATACTTTAATTCCGCCAGTTCTTCTTCCAGCTTATCGAAGACCGGGTTTATGTCAGGCCAGTCGAAACCAAAACTGGCTGCATCCTTTTGAATCTGGCGCGCTCGATACATGGCCGAGTTGGCGCCAGAGTCGATTCTCATGTCGGGTTTCTCAAGGCCTGCTTTCTCCGCCTGTTTGAGCGCCTGCCATTGTTGTGACAAGGTTTCATCACTAAGTTGCTGGTTGCGCGTATCACCGAATACATGCGGGTGACGGCGCAGCATTTTGTCCGTTATGCCCCGGGCCACGTCATCAAAGTCGAATTGACCCTGTTCCTCGGCGATGCGGGCGTGAAACACGATATTGAACAACAGGTCGCCGAGTTCCTCCTTCAGGTTCTCGGTGTCGGCGCGTTCTATAGCATCGAGCACTTCATGGGTTTCATCAAGCGTGTAGCCGGCGATCGAAGCGCTGGTCTGGCGGATATCCCAGGGGCAGCCCTTTTCAGGGTGGCGTAAATCTTTCATTACCTGGAGCAGGTTTTCAATTGCACTCATCGGGTCTATTGCGTTTGTAGGTTTAAAAACCGGATAATACCGGCCTTTTAACGGGATCGCAGCCGTAACTGCATTATGAGTGACAGATCAACACAATTAAATCGATGGCTGGATCAGCTTGGCTACCGGGATTACCGCTTGAGTCCGGCTTCCGAGGATGCCAGTTTTCGATCCTACCTGCGCCTCGAAACCGATGCCGAATCGCTGATCATAATGGATGCGCCACCAGACAGGGAACCCTGTGATCAGTTCATCGCGGTGGCGCACAAACTCCGTAATGCCGGATTAAACGCACCTGAAATAATTGCGCAGAACCCCACCGAGGGATTTTTGGTGCTGACTGATTTTGGCGGCCGGGATTACCTCTCGCAACTCGGCCCTGACAGTGAAGCGTCGTTGTACGGGGATGCGCTTGCGGCCCTGTTATTGATGCAGACGCGTATCGATGCTGCTGATTTGCCACCCTACGACGCAACACTATTGAACCGGGAAATGGATCTGTTCCACGACTGGTTCCTTGGTAAATTGCTTGGCATTTCACTGGATCAGGAGCAACAGTCGATCTGGCAGTCGATCAAACAGAGCTTGATTGAAAATGCACTGGCGCAGCCGCAGGTGTTTGTGCATCGCGATTACCATTCGCGCAATCTGATGAAACTCGAAACCCATAATCCGGGGATTCTCGATTTTCAGGATGCGGTAAAAGGTCCCGTTACTTACGACCTGGTGTCACTGTTGCGAGATTGTTACATCGACTGGCCGCAGACCCGTGTTGAACAGCTGGCGCTGGATTACTACGAAATTGCACGGGGCAATGACCTGATCGACGTCGAGGTGGCGCAGTTCATGCGCTGGTTTAACCTGATGGGAATACAACGTCATTTGAAGGCAATCGGTATTTTTTCACGCCTCAAGATTCGTGATGGTAAGGCGGGTTACCTGAAGGATATACCGCGCACACTGGAATATGTGCGCCAGGTCAGTGCCGATGATATGTCGATGGCGGAATTATTCTCGATCATTGAAGAACTTGATTTGAACTCGCGGATTGCCGCGGTTTTGACATCGTGAACAAGCCATGAAAGCAATGATTTTAGCCGCTGGACGGGGAGAGCGCTTGCGCCCGCTGACGGATGTGACGCCGAAACCTTTGCTCGAAGTGCAGGCTAAGCCACTTATCGTGCATCACCTCGAGGCCCTGTCCACAGCGGGTTTCACCGAAATAGTTATTAATCTCAGTTGGCTGGGGAATCAGATACGCGACTTACTGGGTAACGGTGCGGAATTCAACCTGTCGATCGAGTACAGCGAAGAGCCCGAGGCGCTCGAAACTGCGGGAGGAATACAGCAGGCGTTGCCGTTACTGGGAGAGCGTTTCATCGTCGTCAATGCGGACATATTTACCAACTACGACTTTGCCCGGCTATTGCAGATTGACAGCATCGCGCACCTGGTGCTGGTCGAAAATCCGCAACACCATGCGCGCGGGGATTTCACGCTGAACGAATCCACGCTCGGCATCGAAGGATCACCGCGTTACACTTTCAGCGGTATAGCGCAATACCATCGCAGTTTCTTCACCGGATTGGCGCCAGGTAAACAGGCCCTCGCACCGTTACTGTTTGCAGCGGCGGAAAAGCACCGGGTCACCGGCGAATTGTTCAATGGAGACTGGACCGATATCGGCACCCTCGAACGCCTGGATGCGTTAAACGATCGATAAACGGACGTTATTTGAACGGGGTGAAGCTCACTTCGATATCTTTTAGCCAGACCTTGCCGCCACCCTCGAGGGTAAAGTTCAATTTCAATAGCTCGGGGTTCTGCTGCTTTTTCAGATAAAAAGGAATTTCGTAGCTGGCCCAGTCATTACTCCCCGTGAGGGGGTTGTCCAGCCCTTTGGAAAAGAACTCTCCCTGGCCCGGGAACCGGCACCACATCTCGAGATAGCCTTTATCCTGAATTTCCGCGGATTTTATCGATGCCCGGTAAATCAGCATGCCATTTTCGATATCTCCCGGATCCAGTTCAAACAAACGGAAGGTCACGGATTCAGCCGTGTCGATATGCCATCCTTCCCGGTCGGCCACGATCGAGCTACTACTTATAGTCGCCTGTGATCCATCGAAACGCTTGATCAGTCGGGGCGGGCCTGCAGGTTCGGGTTTGGCGAACAGGTTTTTAAACCAGCCGAGCATAGGTTTTCACCTCAAATTCCAAAGATTAGCTTATGTTTAGCGTAGAAATCAGCGTACATAGTAACCGGCCACGCGCCAGTGCCCGTTATCCAGCATCGGCGTGAGGGTTTCAATCGAGTCTTTTTTATGCGTAAACACGGTTTTAAACTGAATCACCACGTATTCCCCATCCGGCGCACCCGGCAGGCTGGTAGTATAGGTCGCACCGAGCAGAATGCGGCTGCCGGCATCGCCCATGGGCTGCCGCACGGCGGTCATCTGCTGCGTCCAGGTGCTAGCGTCCACCTGTTTCCTGAATAGTGTCGCGGCCTGTTCCCATGAATCCCGGTATTGCTGCTGATCGACCAGTTGTAGCCATGCAGTGGCTGCTTTGTGCGCTCTGATTTCCTTTTCTTCGGATGACTGAACCGTCAACGGGAGCAATGTCAATAACAGGTAAAGAATGCCTTTCTGATAAATTCCAAATTTCATAGCTGGTTTAGCTCGTGGGTGAGGGTTCGCTTGAGTCATCTATCTGGATAGGGGCAATAGCTGTTGATTTGGCGCTCCGCAGGCGGCTGCTGCGCAGTTGCCCGGCTTCTTCAAGGATCGGGTAAGCGACCGCGGTCTGGTACGAATTGATTCGCCTGAGATCCCGCAGTACATCGAGTTGCAATGCGCTAAGCCTGGAATCATAGGTCGCGTCGTCGCGCAGTTTCTCGAGATGATTGAGGACGGCTTTTTTCTCACGCTTGATGAATTTATATTTTTTAGCCAGCAGTTGGCGCGCCATCTGGACGTCGCCGGAAGTGAATACGCTCAGTGACAATTGAAAAGACAGCAGTATGGGTTGGTATAAATTATTGATATCCTCGCGATCCTGTAGCGACATCTTACTGCGCGTGACCACTTTTTTACTCAGAATGTTATGTACCAGATCGCCCGAAATGATATCGCCTATGTGTTCCAGGTTGGTTGCGAAACTTAGAATTTCGGTACAGCGCCTGCTTTCCTTTTCGCCCAGAGTTTCACGCGCTAAAGCCGTCAGATAGCGCTTTACGCTATCATAAAACTGGTTGGTTAACTGGTCCATCTGGCGGGTTCGATACGCCAGTTCATTGTCATTTCTCTTGAGCGCAATAAAAGCGTTACGCAACATGCGCTCAACCACTTCTCCCATTCTTAACACTTCGCGCTCGGCGTTGACCAGTGCTACTAATGGCGTTTCAAATGCGCTTCGGTCGAGTTCCCGGGGTTTCATCTCATCAACCACGACCGCATCTTTGGGGATCAGGCGTTCGGTGAGTGAAACCATACGGTCGATCAGGGGAAAGAAAACTATCACCAGGGCCAGATTGAACAGCATGTGAAAGTTTGCAATCTGGCGGGCATCGCTGATCTCGAGCAGGGACAGTTGATGTGCGATCATGTCGATGAAAGGTAGCGCAACGACGACACCGCATATGCGAAACAACAGGTTGCCCAGTGGCGGTTGTCTGGTGGTTCGATTAGCACCCAGTGTAGCGATAAAAGGAGGAATCGCACTACCGATATTGGCACCGAGCACGAACGTGAAGGCGACGGTGATATCAAGCGAGTTGGTACTGGCGAGTGCAATTATCAGTAACACGGTGGCCAGGCTGGAATGTGAAGCCCAGGCAATGATTGCGGCAAAGATGACCGCCAGCACAAGGTCTTCGCCCAGGGCGACAAATATCTGCTGGATGATTACGGATTCGCGCATCGGCAGAGACGCTGCCACTATCAATTTGAGTGCCAGTAACATCATGCCTACACCGAGCACCAGCCGACCGACATCCCGTGTCCGTCCTCCCTTCGAATAGGTAAACATTGCTACGCCAATCGCAATCATCACTGGTGACAATGCGGATAAATCGAAGGTCAAAATCTGCGCGACTATGGTAGTGCCGACATCGGCGCCAAGTAGCACGGCAAGTGCGGTTGCGGTGGTGAGGATTCCCTGACCGCTAAACGATGCGGTCAGCAGGGCGGTGGCACTGCTGCTTTGCAACAGCATGGTTACGCCGAGGCCGGATAGAAATGCTTTGAATCGATTGTTCAGGCTGGCGCCGAGCACGCTGCGTATTTCGCTACCCCAGCTTTCAGATATTCCTATGCGCACCATACGCAGGCCCCATAATAACAGGGCTACACCACCGATCAGGTTGATCAGAATTATACTGCCGTTGATGCCTGGACTCCTACGATAGGTCGTTAAGTTATGTGGCTATGTGATTGTTAATAAAGGATAATAGCAGAAATAACTGGTGTCACATGACTAAGTGTTAGCGGGATAGCACTTTAAGCCAGCTCTTCCTGGTAAAAAAATCGAATTATCCAACGCCTGCTATAGGTTTTGCGAATAGTCAGGCATCCGGTGGATACATTGAATCAGCGGTAGCGTAGCGAGAAGTCGATGGCGCGCAGATTTTTGGTCAGCGCGCCGATCGAAATAAAATCAACTCCGCTCTCCGCGATCTGCAACATTTTATCCTCTTCTATATTGCCCGACGCCTCGAGTTCGATGCGCCGCTGATTGAGTTCGACGGCGCGTTTCATATCCGCAAGCGAAAAATTATCGAGCAGGGCGCGTTCGACCCCGGCGTCGATTGCCTGCTGCAACTGTTCCAGGTTCTCTACCTCAACTTCGAGAAACTTGTCCGGGTGCATCTCCCTTGCCCGCGCCACGGCATTGGCAATTCCACCACTGGCCGCGAGATGATTTTCCTTGATCAAAAAAGCATCGAACAGACCGATGCGATGATTGCTGCCACCGCCACAAAGCACGGCGTATTTTTGGGCTACGCGCAATTGTGGAATGGTTTTGCGTGTGTCGAGAATCTTGCACCGGGTATGCTTGATCTGATCGCTATAGGTTCGCGTCAGGGTTGCGGTGCCGGAGAGTGTTTGCAGGAAATTCAACGCACTGCGCTCCGCGGTCAGCAAGCCACGCGCCGGGCCGGAAACCTCGCAGATGACACTGTTTGCGGTGATCCGTTCGCCATCGCTGGCATGCCATCCTGTGGTTATCTTTTCATCGCATTGGCGAAAAACTTCGTCGAACCACTGGCAGCCGCAGAGCACCGCGTCCTCACGTACGAGCAACTCGGTTTCCAGCCAGACCCCGGCGTCGATCAGCTCTGCGCTAATGTCACCACTGCCAACGTCTTCATCGAGTGCGTTGGCGGCCTGGTTGATAATCAATTGATATAACTCCACTACTCAGACCTCGTACTTTTCGCGCCGCAGCTCCTGTGCCGCATCGAGATAGGCGTTGATAACGACTGCTTCGGGAATTGCGCCCAGGTATGAACCGGTAGCGGAATCAACGACCGCAATAGCCTCCCCGAAATAGCCGCGCATGATTTGCATCGCTTCCCAGATACTGGTGTTTTCATTAAATATGTTTCCCTGCTGAAGTTCGATGGATGTGAGAGCGGTGCCGTCATCCAGCTCATGCAGCTGATGTTGAAATACCTGCCCCAGGTATCTGTTGTCGTGGTCTACGATAACCGCAGACGCACTCGAATTTTCGCTCATTTTCAGGCGCAGTGCGCCGAGATTGGCAGTTTGCTGTATCAACGGCAGTGATTCGGTAACATGCTCGGCAACCTTGTGATGCATTAAATAGGCTCGCTCACGACCCATCGAAAGATCTATCCCGCGTAACTTGAGCTGGTGGTCGTACAGGGAGCGGCCATACCAGTTATAAGCCATAAGGTTCGCAAACACGATTGCGAGCATCGCGGCAATCGTGATTTCATAGCTACGCGTCAGCTCAAACACGAGTAGCAGGGCTGTCATGGGCGCGCCGATGATCGGGCTCATCATGGCGACCATACCGCAGATAGCGTAAGTCGAGATGCCTGAATAGTCGTCCAGTAACATCTCCGGCACCAGCAGCGCGAACAGCGCGCCGAACAGAACTCCGATCAACAGGGATGGAAATATAACGCCGCCGGCAAAACCGAAACCGATGCATAGCACCGTGACCAGTAGTTTGGCAATCAGGATCAACACTAACGAATCGGCGCTATAGACGCCGCCCAGGGTTGCCTGGTTCAAAACTTCCTGCCCGGCACCCAGCACTTGCGGAATCTGCATCGCGACCAGCGCCAGGATAAACCCGGCGAACATTGGTTTTAAGGCGGGCGGTGTTTTGACGCGCTTTGATAATGAAATGGTGTGTTTAAGCATTTTCAGGAACAAAACCGCCAGCATTCCACAGGCGATGCCCTCCAGGGCAAACAGAAAAAACTCCACCCCACGGAAGCTGCCTGTGAAATTTATCAGCAGCAACGGCGGATGATTGAAGATCACGTTTGCGACCAGGTATCCGCAGGCGCTGGCAATAGTGACCGCGGTAAACATGCGCAGTGAGTAATGGCGCAGAATAACTTCATGCGTAAAAATCAGCCCGGCGATGGGTGCATTGAAGGCGGTCGATATCGCCGCAGCAACACCGCAGGCGATGGCGATGTTGCGCACATCCTTTAAGCCGAAGCCTATGCGATTGCCGACCTGACCGACCAGCGTGCCGAGGTAGACCAATGGGCCGTATTGCCCGACCGAAGCACCACAGCCCAGTGACAGGATTGCGGCAATGGTGGATGACACACCCGACATGGGCGAGGGCAGGCGCTCATGTAACTGCACCGCATAAATCGTGTCATGAGGCCCGGTTGATTCCTGCCGTTCGACCCCGTATTGCATGATCAGGCCCACTACCAGCCCACCGATGGTCAGGCTTGCGATAGTAATTAACCAGAGGCGTCCATCTTCTACTCCGGCACGGGACGATGCGCTGACGTAAAGAATATCGTTCAGATAATGAACCAGCTCGACGAAACCGATAGTTGCAAACGCCGTGGTCAACCCTATCACAAGCCCCACCAGCGATATTGACACCATGCGTTGAATTGTTTGATGTGGTCGGGACTTCATGCCGGGTTAGCGTTGCGGGCAGACGTTCCTGGTCTGCAGAAAATCAGGCATGCCTTGCCACCTTTTACCATCGGCATAGTACGAATAAGTTTCCATTAACGGCCCGCCTGGTTTAGCCACGCATCGGCTTCGTTTACTTCGATCAAGGTGGGCCGATCAGCTTTAAAGGCTGCGCTAACCGCATCCTGTAGACCTTGTGCGCTGTCAACCTTGAGGGCATGACAGTGGCAGGATTTTGCCAGTGCGATGAAGTCCGGATTGATTCCGGTGACGCCAACCAGCTCGATATCGCGCAGTTTCATATCATCCTGTATTTGTTTTAAACCCTGGTTATTCCACAGGATGATTGGCAGCGCCAGGTTGAGTTCGGCCGCGGTAACCAGTTCCTGCACGGTAAACATGAAACCACCGTCGCCGGCAAAAGTGACCACGGGTGCCTCCGGCAGGGCGAGCCTGGCGCCGATGGCATCAGGTAAACCGCAACCCAGCGTGCAATAGCCGGCCGGGTAATGCCAGAGCTTCGGCTTCGGCACGTCGAAAGCAAAGGCGCCGGTGTAAACCAGCTGGCAGATATCGCCCATAACGATGGTGTCGGCGGGCAGTGCGGCGCGCAGTACGTCCAGGGCCTTGCAATGGCGGATTTCACTGTCGCTCAAATTGTTACGAATGTCCTCGCGAATCGCGGATACTTCGGCGACGGTTTCAGTGCGCGTATCAATATCACCCAGTTTCCGGGCGATCGCCTCGGCACTGGTTTTCGCGCCGCCGATAATGGCGACTTCGGCCGGATAGAGATCGTTCATTTTGCGGGGGTCGATATCGATGCGGATTATCTTGCCATTGATTTCGAGGGTTTCGACGAAGCTGTCGACTTCCGAAAGTTCAGTGCCGACCGCGAGTACTACATCGGCATTTTTCAGGTAGCGCTGGACTTCGCCGCGCACCGTTCCGGCACTCAGCGAAAGCGGGTGTGAATCATCGACGACGCCCTTGCCCGCGGTACTGCCAATCACCGCCGCACCCAGTTTTTCCGCGATTTCGGTGATCGCATCGCTGGCCATCCAGGCGCCACCACCGACGCAGATCATCGGTTGATTGGCATTACGCAATAACTCGCAGGCGCGCTCGATTTTCTTAGCCGTCGGTGCCGGGCGCGTGGGCAGTTCAACTGCCTGCCAGTCGCCCGTTGCCGGCATGGCCAGAATGTCGATGGGAATCGCAATATGCACCGGGCGTGGGCGCTCGCTGGCAAAAACCGAAAAGGCTTTGGCGATCAGGCCGGGAACTTCCTCCGGCGTCATCGCGGTGGCGGAAAATGTCGTAAGCGGTGCGGTGGTGTCGGTCAGGCTGGGAACTTCATGCAGACATCCCCAGCCTTTGCCCAGGGTATAACTGGCAGCATCGCTGGAGAGCATCAGCACCGGGATACTGTCGGCATAAGCCTGGCCGATCGCGGTCAGCGTATTGGTAACACCGGGCCCGGAAATGACTAGCGCAACCCCGGGTTTACCCGACACGCGGGCATAACCATCAGCCATGAATCCGGCGCCCTGTTCGTTGCGCGCCTGCACGTGGCGGATAGGGCTTCGATTGAGACCCTTGCAAAAATCAAGCGTATGCACGCCGGGGATTCCGAAGAGAGTATCAACGCCATATTTTTCGAGCAGTGCTATGGTAGCTTCACCCACATTCAATTCGCTGGAGTCAGTCATATTTACTCTTTAATCTAATGCTGAAAGAACTTGTTCACAGATTTGATCGGTTGTTGCGCTACCGCCGAGGTCTGCGCTGTGTACGCCTGCCTGCAGGCATTTTTCGACCGCGTTTTCAATACGCCGGGCCAGATCCTTACGTTGCATGCTGTACTCAAACATCATTGCAACGCTGAGAATAGTTCCGATCGGATTGGCAATTCCCCGACCCGCTATATCGGGCGCGGTGCCATGTACCGGCTCATAAATTGCCGGCTTGCCTGAGTTCAGCCCGCATAATGAAGCCGAGGGTAGCATGCCCAGCGACCCGGCATAACTCGCCACCAGGTCTGACGCCAGGTCACCGAAAATATTGTCGGCCAAAACCACATCGAATGTCGTGGGGCGCAGCATCATTTGATACAGCGCGTTATCGGTATACAGATGTTCAAGTTCGATTGCGGGATAATCGGCGCCTACTTCGCTAACGATACGACGCCACAAAATGCCGCTTTCCATGACGTTGGATTTGTCGATCGAGGTTAGCTTGCCGCGCCGGCGCCCCGCAATCTCAAATCCCACCACCGCGCAGCGACGGATTTCTTCGCTGCTGTAAAAGTTCGCGTCGTAAGCCTGAAAGCTGCCATCGTCGAGTTGGTCGATACCGCGTGGGGTACCGTAGGGGAGTCCGCCGCAGAGTTCGCGTAACACGAGGATATCTGCACCGGCGACGACTTCGGGTTTGAAGGGAGTGCGAGCCAGCAGTGACTCGTAGGCACGCGATGGACGCAGGCAGGCATAGGTCTGCAATTCTTCGCGCATACGCATCAAGCCGTCGCGCTCTGCCGGGGTGGCGCCATCGGGGGGCAGGTTATCCCATTTTTCGCCACCCACTGCGCCGATTAGCAGCGCATGTGATTGTAGCGCACTGGCAACGGTTTCATCGCGACAAAAACTACCGTATTTTTCCCAGGCCGCGCCGTGCAGCAGGTCGTGCCTTATTTCTGTTTCGATCTGCTCGAGCCGGCAAAGCTTTTCGAATACTCTTAGCGCCGCGGACACCACTTCGGGGCCAATACCGTCACCGGGTAATACGAGTAGTTTGAATGGGTCAGCCATGGCGTCAAAGCAGCTTGTCAGGCCGCTAGCTTATAGCTGAATCAACGTCAGGTAAATCCTGCTCTTACAACTTTTTCAGGCAGTCGAGATAAGCGGCTTCGTCCGGTGGCTGGTTGTTGCGTTGGGCGGTCCACAGTGTCTGGCCGAGACATTCCATCATTGCATGTTCCGCTT
>JBATHL010000380.1:0-2602 GCA_049666745.1 Gammaproteobacteria bacterium | reverse complement strand
GAATTACATTCTGCCGGCGTCGAAATCAGTTGTGTAGTCGGTGGCGGCAACCTGATGCGTGGCGCCAGTCTGGCGGCGTCGGGACTCGATCGGGTGACTGCGGATCACATGGGGATGCTGGCGACGGTTATGAATGCCCTCGCGCTGTGTGACGGGTTACAGCGACAGACTGCCAACGCGGTAGTTATGTCGGGGCTCATTATTCCGCAGGTCTGCGAAGCTTACACGCAGCGTGACGCGCGTCGACGTATCGCCGGGGGCGAAATTATTATTTTTGCGGCTGGGACCGGTAGCCCGTATTTTACCACTGACACCGCTGCCAGCCTGCGCGCCATCGAGATTGAAGCCGATTTGATGATCAAGGCTACCAGGGTAGATGGTATATACGACAAGGATCCGATGAAACATAAGGATGCGGTGCGCTATACGCATCTGGACTATGATCAGGCGATCGATCAGCGTCTCGCGGTTATGGATGTAGCAGCAATGATTTTATGTAATGACAATGCGCTGGATCTGGTCGTTTGTGACATCAATCAACCTGGCGCATTGCTTGACCTGGCAACGGGCAAGTCGATTGGAACCCGGGTTAGCCGGAAAGAGGCAAAATTATGATAGACGATATCAAGCAAGAAGCGCGCAATCGTATGAGCAAGAGCATCGAAGCTTTCAAGGCCGAGCTGAGCAAGATCAGGACTGGCAGGGCGCACCCGAGTTTACTGAACCATATTATGGTTGATTTTTACGGTAGTGAAGTTCCTGTCGGGCAGGCGGCCAATATCACCGTTGAAGACGCGCGCACTCTGGCTGTGTCTCCCTGGGATAAAAGCATGGTGCAAGTGATTGAGAAAGCGATAATTACCTCTGATCTCGGGTTAAACCCGTCCACCGCCGGTACCGTGATTCGGGTGCCGATGCCTCCACTTACCGAGGAACGTCGCAAGGAACTGGTTAAGGTAGTGCGGGAATTGGCCGAAAACGCCCGCGTCGCGGTAAGAAATATCCGTCGCGATGCGAACAATGATTTAAAAAACCTGGGCAAGGATAAGGATATTTCCGAGGACGATGAACACCGCGGGCAGGATCTGGTGCAACAGGTGACCAATAATTCTACTGATGAGATTGAGGAATTGTTGCAAACCAAAGAACAGGAATTGATGGAGATTTAATCGCGATACCAATACGGGATCATGACTTCGCACGCTCAGGTATCGATTCCCAGCCACGTTTGCATCATCATGGACGGCAACGGTCGCTGGGCGAAAAAAAGGCTGATGCCACGTAGTTTCGGGCATCGTAAAGGTGTCGAAACGACGCGGCGTATGGTCGAATTCTGCGCGCATGCCAGCATCAAGCATCTCACCCTGTTTGCCTTCAGCAGTGAAAACTGGAATCGTCCCGATGAAGAGGTGAACAGCCTGATGGAGTTGTTTATGCAATCGCTACAAAAGTACACCGACGAGTTGCATGAGAAGGGTATTCGCATTCGTTTTATCGGTAACAGCGCATTATTTTCAGATAGCCTGCAGCAGCAGATCGATGAAACCGAAACAAAAACTTTTAACAACAGCACTATGACTCTAAATATCGCGGCTAATTATGGTGGCCGGTGGGATATCGCCAATGCCGCCAGAGTTTTAGCCCGGCAGGTGCAGGCTGGCGAGCTCGAGGCGGCTGATATCGATGAGCGAATTTTTAACCAGGCGCTCGCGCTGGGCGATAGCCCCGACCCGGATCTGTTTATCCGCACCGGCGGTGAGCAGCGCATCAGCAATTTTCTATTATGGCAACTGGCTTACGCTGAATTCTACTTCAGTGATCGACTCTGGCCGGACTTTGACGACGCCGATATTAGCGCCGCGCTGGATGAGTACGCACGGCGTCAGCGGCGTTACGGTAAAACCGGTGAGCAGATCGAGGCTCCCAGCTAGTGCTAAAGCAGCGGATCATTACCGGAGTTATCCTGGCGGTTGTCGTAATCGGCACTATCCTGTTCGCTGATACATTCTGGACCAGAATTTTGTTTGCCGGGGTTTTGTTCGCCGCTACACGGGAGTTGCTGGCGCTTACCATCAGAGCGGCGGATTTGCCTGCCTTGTTAATTTCAGCAGTGTTTGTGATGTTATTTTGGTGGTCGCTAGCGTTGGTTAATCCGCTACTGATTTACTGGCAGTCGCTGGCAGGACTGGTGCTGTGGATACTTATTTCTTTCGCATTACTGGCATATCGCTATAACGGCAACTGGTCGTTACTGCCAAGAGTGTTAATGCTCGGAATCGGACTGGATTTACTATGGATATGCGTACATGACCTCTTATACCTGCACGCCGCCTATGGTGGGGAACTGCTGTTATACCTGTTCAGCCTGGTATGGATAGCCGATATCGGCGCCTATTTCAGCGGACGGCGCTTCGGTAAACACAAGCTGGCGCCGGCCATCAGCCCGGGCAAGACCTGGGAAGGTTTATATGGTGGTCTGGTGGCTAACCTGTTGTGGATATTGTGCGTTTACCAGCTCAGTTCGGGTTGGGGTTTCGGACTGCTGGAATTTTTCTTGATCAGTGTGGCAACTTCGTTGATTTCGGTCGTCGGTGATTTGTTT
>JBATHL010000379.1:0-8002 GCA_049666745.1 Gammaproteobacteria bacterium | reverse complement strand
GTCGATATCCATCCGCAGCAAAAAATTCCCGGGGTCGAGGTGATTCTCACCAAGCTGCATGCGGGGGGCAAGTTTTCCAACAAGAATTACCAGTTTTCCGGTGGACTTCATGGCGTCGGGGTGTCGGTTGTCAACGCGTTGTCCAGGCAACTCGACGTACGGGTACGTCGGGATGGTAAGGAATATACGATCAGTTTCAGCAATGGCGACAAAAAAGACAAACTGAAACAAACCGGCACGGTAGGAAAAAAGAATTCCGGCACCAGTCTGCGTTTCTGGCCCAATCCGAAGTATTTTGACAGCCCGACTTTTTCGGTAACGCGGTTAAAGCACATATTACGCGCCAAGGCAGTGTTGTGCCCTGGGTTACGGGTAAAATTCTACGTCGAGAAAACCAAGGAGTCGACCGAGTGGATGTACCAGGATGGTCTCGCCGATTACCTGCTGGAATCGCTGGCTGGATTTGAACTATTGCCACCGCAACCCTTCTTCAATTCGCTGCAAGGAGAACATGAAGCCGTTGACTGGGCGGTTTTGTGGCTACCACAGGGGGGCGAATCGATCACCGAAAGCTATGTTAACCTGATTCCGACCGCGCAGGGGGGTACCCATGTCAACGGTTTACGCACCGGCATTACAGACGCGATTCGTGAGTTCTGCGAGTTTCGCAACCTGCTGCCACGAGGGGTTAAGATTGCTCCCGATGATGTCTGGGACAAGGTCAGTTTCGTGCTTTCGGTCAAGATGGAAGAGCCCCAGTTTTCCGGGCAAACCAAGGAACGCCTGTCATCCCGTGAAACGGCCGCCTTCGTTTCAGGTGTCGCCAAGGATTCTCTCAGCCTGTGGCTAAATCAGCATGCCGATATTGGCGATCAACTGGCGCAATTGGCAATATCAAGCGCGCAAAGCCGATTAAAAAGTGCGAAGAAGGTAGTCCGCAAGAAGATCACTTCAGGTCCTGCCTTGCCTGGAAAACTTTCCGACTGCAGTAGTCAGGACGTTGCCCGCACCGAGATTTTCCTGGTCGAGGGAGACTCGGCCGGTGGTTCGGCGAAGCAGGCCCGGGATAGAGCGTTTCAGGCGATCATGCCTTTGCGCGGAAAGATTCTGAACACCTGGGAGGTACCCTCGGACCAGGTGCTGGGTTCCCAGGAAGTACACGATATATCGGTTGCCATAGGGGTTGAACCGGCCTCGGATAATCTGGCCAACCTGCGCTACGGCAAAATCTGTATTCTCGCCGATGCCGATTCCGATGGTGCCCACATCGCGACACTGTTATGTGCGTTGTTTCTACGTCATTTTCAGCCGTTGGTCGAAAAGGGCCATGTTTACGTGGCCAAACCGCCTTTGTACCGAATCGATATCGCCAAGGACAAGTACTATGCGCTCGATGAAGCAGAACGTGACGGTATTCTCGATCGTATCAGCGCTGAAAAGCGCAAAGGTAAGATTTCGGTAACCCGTTTCAAAGGTCTTGGAGAAATGAATCCGATGCAGTTGCGCGAAAGTTCTATTGCGCCTGAAACCCGGCGCCTGGCGCAATTGACGATTGCCCCGGGAGACCAGACCTTCAAAATCATGGATATGATGCTGGCCAAGAAACGTGCGGCCGATCGTAAGGACTGGCTGCAGACCAAAGGAGACCTCGCCGAAGTATGAACGAGACGATTGAACTGGACTACGAAGGCGTCGAACAGCAGCCGCTGCACGTCTTTACTGAAAAGGCTTACCTTGATTACTCGATGTATGTCATTCTCGACCGTGCCCTGCCGCATATCGGCGACGGTCTGAAACCGGTACAACGCCGCATAATATACGCGATGTCCGAGCTTGGATTATCGGCGAGTTCCAAGCATAAAAAATCTGCGCGCACAGTTGGTGATGTGCTGGGTAAATACCATCCCCATGGCGACACGGCCTGCTACGAGGCAATGGTATTAATGGCGCAACCATTTTCCTATCGCTATCCGCTCATCGATGGGCAGGGTAACTTCGGTTCACCGGACGATCCCAAGTCATTTGCGGCCATGCGTTATACCGAATCGCGCCTGTCTGATTTCGCGCGGGTGCTGTTACAGGAACTGGGGCAGGGCACGGTTGACTGGACCGCGAACTTCGATGGCACGATGCAGGAACCGACTTTACTGCCGGCACGCCTGCCACATATTTTACTCAACGGTACTACCGGCATCGCCGTCGGCATGGCCACCGATCTGCCGCCGCATAACCTGCGCGAAGTTGCCAAAGCCTGTGTCATGCTGCTGGACAAGGCCAAAACTCCATTGCAAGATTTACTCAAGCATATCGAGGGACCCGATTACCCGACCGAAGCTGAAATCATTTCACCCGTGGATGAATTACACGGCCTGTATGAGACCGGCCATGGCTCTATCCGCATGCGTGCGGTATTCGAGCGCGAAGACGGGGATATTATTGTAACCGCGTTACCACACCAGGTATCGGGGGCACGCATAATGGAGCAGATCGCGCAGCAAATGCTGGCCAAGAAACTACCGATGGTAGATGACCTGCGTGACGAATCAGATCATGAAAATCCGACACGGCTGGTTATCGTGCCGCGCTCGAATCGTGTTGATGTCGAGGTCTTGATGGGGCATTTGTTCGCCACCACGGATCTCGAGCGTACCTACCGTGTCAATATGAACATGATCGGCACCAATGGTCGCCCCCAGGTTAAAAATTTAAAGCAGATCCTGCAGGAATGGATTGCGTTTCGTGTCGCCACGGTGCGTCGTCGCCTGCAATGGCGGCTTGATAAGGTCGACAGGCGTTTGCATATCCTCGAAGGCCTGCTGCTTGCGTTTTTGAATCTGGATGAAGTAATCCGCATTGTGCGCTACGAGGATGATCCCAAGGCGATGCTGATCAAAACCTTCAAGATCAGTGATATCCAGGCAGAAGCGATTCTTGAAACCAAGCTGCGCCAACTGGCCAAGCTCGAAGAAATGAAGATCCGTGAGGAACAGGAAGAACTCAGTCTGGAGAAAAAAGAACTGGAAAAACTGCTCGCTTCGGAGCGTCGAATCAAAACCCTGATCAAAAATGAAATTCTGGAAGACGCGGAAACCTATGGTGATGACCGGCGCTCACCGATTGTCAGCCGCGAAGCAGCGCGTGCGCTGGATGAAAACGACCTGATACCCTCCGAAGCGATTACCGTCATATTGTCGAAGGGAGGTTGGGTACGTGCCGGTAAAGGACATGAGCTCGATGTGCTCGCACTGAACTACAAGTCTGGCGACGGTTTCCAGGATATGGCACAGGGCAAGAGCAATCAAAGCGTGGTGTTTGTCGATTCCTTCGGTCGGGCCTATGCCTTGCCGGCGCATTCGTTACCTTCCGCACGTGGGCAGGGAGAGCCACTCACAGGACGTTTTAAACCTGCTAGTGGAGCCGAGTTCAGGAGCTGTCTGATGGGGCTCAATGATGACCAGTTCCTGATGTCGTCATCACACGGATACGGTTACCTGTGTAAATTTGAAGACATGTTGACCCGCAGCAAGAATGGCAAGGCGCAGATCAGTTTGCCCAATGCGGCGCAGTTAATGCCGGTGGTGGCGGTACCCGACTGCGATAACGGTCAGGTAGTTTCGATCACCAGTGACGGTTATATTGCGTTGCTCGAGGTTAAGTCGGTGCCGCAGCTGGCCCGTGGCAAGGGTAACAAGATTCAGGGGATTCCACCCAGGCGTGTCAAGTCAGGTGAAGAGGAAATAGCCTTTATAACCTGCCTTTCCGGTAAGCAGAAGCTGGTGGTTCATAGTGGCAAGAAATATAAAACCATGAACCTGAAGGAACTCGAGGAATATCGTATCGAGCGTGGCCAGCGCGGTCGTAAGCTGCCGCGTGGTTATCAGAATGTCACCGCTATAGAAGTCGTCGATTAAAGTCCATTTGTCAGATCAGGTTTCATGGTTTAAATCGTCAAAATCCCTGCGTGTCTGTTCAAATCTTTGCTGGCAATCTTTGATTGGCGCCATTATCTCTTCAAGCTTGTTGATTCCGGTATCGATCCGATAAGGGGATAAAGAGCGTCTAAGGCAGGCTGGCCTGTCTATGCAGAATCGGATTATGAATGAAGCCGCGTCTACATCGAGCTGAAGTCGTAGTTCAGCTCCTTTTGTGGGGCTTGCAGGAATTCGCCCTGAACGAAATCGACATTCAAGGTCCAAAGTACGCTCAGGACCGCGGCGTCGGTTACTCCCGGGGTAATCGTATTGATTTCCATGTCACCCGCCTGGAAGGCAAGTTCACGAATGCTGTCCTGATTTTCAGAATTTTGTGCGATATTGTCCATATATACATGGTTGATGCGCACGTAATCGGCGTTAATGTGTTTAACCAGCTGAAATGGATTGATCCCGGTACCAAATTCGTCGATCGCGAATTGGCAGTGGATCTGCTGCAGCGCCCTGGCCAGGGTCTTGGCCGACTTGAGTTGATTCACTGCATGCGCTTCATCGATCATGAACACTAGTTGCTCGCCATTGATTCTGGCCTTGGCCAGGTTTTCGGATACCCAGATTGCAAGCCCGGGGTCCTGGATCGAATCGGCACTCAAGGGTACGAAAAATTCAACTTTGCGCCCTTTTTGACTGGTATCTGAAATCTTTTTTATGGCGTGCAATATTTTCCAGCGATCGAGCATTTTTGCTGTTCCGGTGCGTTCGGCAGCCGCCTGGTAGTCCTGCGGGTAAAGCGTCTGTCCTTTTTCCGAAGTAATCTCGAGGCTCGACACGTAGCGCTCCCCACCCTGTGCCTTGACACCGACGATAGGCTGGTACATACCCCTGATACGACTGTGGTTGAGAGCATCCTTGATCAGATTTGCGGTAATGCTGTCTTCCTCGTCAAGGGTCATTTCCCCCGCTTTCGGGATATAGGTTATGGACTGGTTTCCACCAGCAGCCTGGATTTCTTCACAGGCCTTTTCGGCTCGAGATATGATTTCGTTTGGATTGTCGGGTGAATTTTCATCGATAAATACCACTGCCGCGCTGCTGGTCGCGTTAATCGATTGATTACCAATTTCCGAAATATGATCGCCGATGAGCTCGGTTATTCTGGTGGCAAAAGCCTCGACCTGTTCCTTGTCCTTGACCTTGCTCAGGCAGGTATAGGAGTGCGCCCCGAAACGAGCGACGATATCATCGTCAGCGGCATGTTCGGTCAGTATGCCGGCGATATCGCTTATTAACGTATCGCAGCCAGATATACCAACCGTATCGCGTATTGACTGAAAATTGTCGATCGAAATATAGATAATCGCCGATTGATGCATAGCATTGACCGCCTGGGTGATCGACGTCTTTAGTTCGTCCATGAAGAACTGGCGGTTATACAATCCTGTGATCATGTCGTGCTGATGCAGGTAATTGATCTGCTCTTCGAGCGCGGAAGTATCAGCGCTGGAGCGTATCAATATCTGCGTGCAGGGCTCTCCCTCGTAGCTGGCGCGTGAGAATTCAAGCGTTGCAGTTATTTTCTCACCGCAGCTATGAATCAATTGCAGGTTTAGCTCGTTGCTCTCGTTTTCATTTTTACTTAACTCGCGTAAAAAAGTTTTTAGTTCTGATTGCTGCGAAGAATCAACCATGTCGATAATCGGTATACCTTCGAGTTCATCGAAATCGGCGTTACCAAACAGTTCCATGTAAACCTGGTTGGCAAAAATATGCATGCCTTCATGCACATAGGCAACGGCATCCTTTGAGTTTGACAGCAGATTCTGGCAGCGTTTCTCGCTTTCCTGGAATTCCAGCTCGAGTCGCATCGCGCGCCGCCAGATATTGATATTGAACGACTCGCGCTTGATGACCTGGATGAGATGCTCAAGACTATCGCTGGCCACGACATCCTGTGCGCCTTCATCGATCGCAGCGACTATTACCCCGGTGTCGACCTTTTTTGCGATCGCGATCAAGGCTACATGACGGCCGCACTCAGCGATCAGCTGCTGGGCCTGACCAAGGGAAAACCCGGGCAGGTCGATTGAAAACAACACCAGATCAAGGGTTTTATTTTCGAGAATCTCAACCATATCTTCGCCGTCTTCAGCGAATTCAGCGCGCACATGCATACCGGTTGCGCGTAACGAGCTGGTTATTTTTTCGGCCTTGTGAAAGCCCTCGTCAACGATCAGCAGGCGAATCAGTTTTTCTTCGGTTTCCATATACTCTTTTGGTAACAACACTATGTTTTTCCACGTATCAATAATAGACGATATATTTCGAATCAAACATAGATTCCGGTATGATTGGTGTTTTTTTGACTGGGACAGTTAATGGCAAGTTACAGCACTAACGAATTTCGCAGCGGCCTGAAAATCATGCTCGACGGCGATCCCTGCACCGTTATCGAAAATGAATTCGTCAAACCAGGCAAGGGGCAGGCATTCAATCGGGTCAAAATTCGCAATTTGAAAACGGGGCGGGTACTGGATAAGACTTTCAAGTCTGGCGAATCGGTCGATGCTGCCGACGTTATCGATATCAACATGCAGTATCTTTACAATGATGGCGAGTTCTGGCATTTCATGGACCCGGAGTCCTACGAGCAACAGGCCGCCGATGCCAACGCGGTCGGCGAGGCCCATCTCTGGCTGAAGGCGCAGGACAGTTGTGAAGTTACGCTATACAACGGCAGCCCGATCGGGGTAACACCGCCCAATTTCGTCGAACTTGAAATCACCGATACCGATCCGGGATTAAAGGGAGATACTGCCCAGGGCGGTACCAAGCCGGCAACGCTGGAATCCGGGGCTGTCGTCAAGGTGCCGCTGTTTCTCGAAATCGGTGAACTGGTCAGGGTAGATACCCGCTCGGGTGAATACATGTCACGGGTGAAGAAGTAGACGGAACTTCTTTCTCATGAGTTGGCAACCACGCGCGAAACTGCAGGTAATTCGCGAAAGGGCAAGGGTTTATAACCAGATCCGGGCTTTCTTTAACAACCGTGGCTATCTCGAGGTCGATACCCCGGTACTGATGCCTGCTACCAGTACTGACGCCAACATCGAATCAATAGCCGTCGTTTACGCCGAGCGGTCTTTTTATTTACAAACCTCACCGGAATTCGCGATGAAACGACTGCTGGCCGCGGGCAGTGATTCGATTTTCCAGATTTGTCATGCCTTTCGACAGGGTGAATCAGGACGACTGCATAACCCCGAATTCAGTTTGCTGGAGTGGTATCGGGTTGGCTATGACTATCGCCAGCTCATGGCTGAAATTGAATTGCTGATTACCACGCTAAGTTTGCGCCGATGCAGCTTTAGCCGTATTAGCTACAAAGAATTATTCAGCCAGTCGCTAGGCCTGGATATCGACAAGGCCACAGTGGAAAGTTTACGCAAACATTGCCGGCAAATGGTGCCTGGTGCCGAAGCTACCGAACTCGAATTTGACCAGTGCCTCGACCTGCTGTTATCGATGGTTATCGCGCCGTCTATGCAGGGATACCAGTTCGTTTACGATTATCCGAAATCGCAGGCTGCGTTGGCTCGAATCAATGTGGATGACCCTACCGTGGCTGAACGGTTTGAATTATTTTTCGATGGCATTGAACTCGCTAACGGCTTTTCCGAACTCACCGATTCCACGCAACAACGCTCGCGTTTTGAACAGGATATTGAAATTCGCAGAAGCAGGGGATTGCCACAATATGCTATCGATGAGCGCTTGCTTGCCGCGCTTGAGTCCGGACTGGAAGAGTGTGCTGGTGTTGCCGTCGGTCTAGATCGATTACTGATGGTGATACTCGGTCTCGATTCGATCGACCAGGTGTTAACCTTCAGAGATTAAATTCGGCACCCATTTCAGGCGGGGAAGTGACCGATGAGCTGACCCATTTTCACCGTTTGGCCAGGCGTGATATGCGGTAACCACTCAACATTTTTACCGGTTAACAGAATCACCGTCGAACCCATGTTGAAGCGACCCATTTCGGCTCCTTTGGTAATCTCTTTGCGGGTATGGCT
>JBATHL010000378.1:0-3521 GCA_049666745.1 Gammaproteobacteria bacterium | reverse complement strand
TAAAGATGAGGCTGTCATTGTTCTTCTCAATCGGGCTGCTGAATGCCTTGATCTTAGCGAAATTGCACCCAACGTTGTTAAGGACGTAGGGGTTGAAACAGCCTTGCTCCTAAAAGAGATTTTGGATCGTATTGAATTACCGCCATATAAAGAAATTACCAGCAAAAAAACTACTGAGTTGGACGGATCGACCAGTTGGACGGTTCCGAATACCGCTATCAGGATTGTCAGGGTTGAAAAAGGGCCGCGCAAAGGCGAATTTCTCTTCAGCACCGGTACAGTTGCCCGCACGAGGGACTTTTACGACCGGATAGTTCATCTTCCCTATAAACCGGGTGCCTCGGTAGGCGCCTATGAGGACTATATCTTCGGGCCTGGTCCGATGATACCGCAAAGGTTGATTCGCATTCTACCGAGCTGGACGTTTACAGGAATCTATGACCAGGCCATTTGGCAGTGGTTTGGACTTTTAATTACGTTGTTTATCGCCGGTTTGGTAATCGTAATGGTGTTTCGGTGGGCGCGACCCCGCAAAACCGGTGCAGAAAAATCTGATGAAGAGGTATCAGTTTCCAGATGGTCCTGGCGCAAGCTGATTTTTCCTGTAATCTGGATGCTGGTCACCTTGATGACTGAGCATTTCGTGGACGAACAGATTAACATTACCGGAAGTGTATTAAAATTTATCAAGATATTTCTCAGGGCTATATTTTTTATTGCGAGTGGCTGGACAATTGTAACGATTGGCAACGGCTTCGCGGAGCTTATAATTACTTCAAAGCGTCTTTTTGTCAGAAACATCGATGCCAATCTGATTCGGCTCATTTCGCGTCTGGTAACACTGGTGCTCCTATGCGTTCTGCTGTGGAATACCTCCGATTATCTTGGGATGTCTTTACATGCTATCTTTGCTTCTGCAGGTATCGTTGGTCTGGGGGTTGCCCTGGCTGCCCGGGAAACGCTGGCCAATTTTTTTGGGGGCGTCAGCATTTTTCTGGATCGGCCTTTTAAATCCGGCGATTACATTGTGCTTGATTCCGGTGAGCGCGGTCAAGTCGTTGATGTGGGTTTGCGCAGCACCCGAATGTTAACACGCGATGATGTCCAAATTTCTATTCCCAATTCGCTGATGACCAACACCAAGATCATCAATGAGAGCGCTCCACGTCCCCAATTTCGAGTGCGAATCAAGGTGGGAGTCGCCTATGGCACAGACTTGAACCGGGTGGAGGAAATACTGCTTTCAATGGCCCGCCAGAATAACATGGTAGCGGTCGTACCTGAGCCACGGATCAGATTCCGTAATTTTGGCGATTCGTCTCTTGAATTTGAACTTTTGTGCTGGGCTCGTCGACCAGAGGACAGAGGCCGTCTAATTCATGGACTCAACCACCAGATTTATAAAGCCTTTGATGCAGCCGATATCCAGATTCCGTTTCCGCAACGTGATATCCATATGAATACCCATACGGACCATTCTGAATAAACTGGGCGAAGTTTAGTTTTAGGGATTAGTTGAAACTATACGCAAATTTTCAAAACTGTGTAAAAAGGAGAAAATTATTATGATTGACCGGAAATCAGTTATCCAAGGAAGCCTTCTTATCGCAGTTGTTTTTCTGTTCTCTGCGACCACATTAGCCTTAGCGGAATCAGACACAACGCTTTCAAAGGGCGAAACGGTATATGTTTCAATCTATTCAAATCTTTTCATCGGGAATGTAAAAGAAAAATTCCAGCTGTCATCATTGCTAAGCGTGCGAAATACAGATCCAACTTACGGTATCACTATAATGAAAGCTGATTATTACGATACTGATGGCAGAAAAATAAGGAGCTATATTTACCACCCAGTGAAACTAAAACCGTTGGCTTCAAAATTCTATTTTGTCGAACCACAGGATGTAAAAGGCGGTGAAGGTGCCAATTTTCTTGTCACATGGCAAGCAGAGCAAAATGTCAATCAGCCCATTGTTGAGGCAGTCATGCTCAATGTATATAATCAAGAGGGGGTGGCTTTCCGATGTCCTGGTAAGATAATCAGCATTCACAAAGAATAAGCCAAATAATGAAGGATATGAGCTTAAAGAACCCCAACCTGTTGGGTCGTAGCTGAAAGCGACCTGTTGGGTCGTAGCCGAAGGCGAAGCCTAAAGACCAAAGTCCTTACAACCGTGATTTTAACCCTGAAAAGTGCGGCCTAAGACCGAAAAACGAGCATATTTGGGAGGTTTCTTAATAAATCACAAGCACATAGTTTGGTCCGACATAAGATGCATACGCCGGCGACCACGGCCGTCGTGTCCAGTCAGCGGACGTATAGTGGTATTTTCTCGGGATTTGTGGGAGGTTAGACAAGCGTTAGATCCTGGCATATACCATTGTACTTTCAGCATGTCGAATTAGAGGAGGAAGCATGCCCCATATGTTCACCAACCGCCCGCGGCTGCATGATTTGACCAAAGGTAGCCAGGACTTGCGTTCACAGTTCCGCTGGGAAACGATCAATGCTATTTTGTATAAAATCGGCGGCGTCCTGTTCATCATCGGCAGCATCTTTTTCTTTCCCCGCTTTGAAGCCTACGCCGACCTGGGAGCGTGGGTATTCTTTGTCGGCTCGCTGGTCTATCTCGTGGTCACCGTGCATGACCTGGCGGAAGTCCGCCACCACTGGCGGCTATCCAAGAGCCACGACCGCGACACCATTCTCGAATATGCAGCCAGCGCAAGCTACGTGTGGGGGACGGTCCTGTTTACCGTGGGCAGCGTTTTTTTCCTTTCCAGCGTGGGATGGCTCAAGGCCGGGGCCTGGTGCTTTGTGATCGGCAGCTTATTGTTCGTGCTGGGCGCCTGTATCAATGTCCTTCAAATCGTCAAATCCAGTTCGATCAAAATCCTTCAATTGATGAATCTGACGGCGATAACCTTCGTTGTCGGGGCGGTTCTTTTCACCGTCGCTTCGGTGCCCTACCTCTGGAGCGTCGCGGCCAAATCCGACCGCGCTACCCTGTATGCCTTTCTGGCGTGGCAATACCTGGTTGGAAGTGTGCTGTTTTTCCTGGGCGGTGTCTTTAACTACTGGAGAGCCTACGTGGTCGTTGGTGATGCGATTGGTGGATCGCATCAAGGCGCGAAACGGGATGATGCCTAACTGAAAAAGCCGATGGTGGTTAATCTCCCTATTGACATAAAGAGGGCGCATTCCAACCATATGCTCTTGGATGGTCGGTTTCATCATCTTTATATGAAAGCAATAACGTTACCCCAAGGATTAAAACATGGGGAAATACCGGCGGTTTCTTATACGTTCCTAAATCGGGCTTGTTCTGCTGGGCTTGCCGGCATCGGTGCTCGGCGCTGAAGTAACTGCTGCTTGTCGGACCAAATTGCTGCTTGATTGCTGCTTGTCGGACCAAATTAACTAATTGAAAATTAAAAAAATAGATGCTGAACGAGGGGTTGTATAGGGCCTTAGAACCAACTTTTTGATAGCAAAAAAGTGGTTTTAAGGAAAATCCGAT
>JBATHL010000377.1:0-1626 GCA_049666745.1 Gammaproteobacteria bacterium | reverse complement strand
CAAATGGCGCCACGACGAATGGGGCAACCCGGTCAAACTTCGAAGCATCGACCGCTAACAAAACCTTGTCGCTGTGCTCGATCATGGCGCTCGCTATCTGCGCCTCGTCATGGCTGAAATCCATTACCCCGGCCTCGGCTGCGATGGCGCCCGCGGTCAGCAGGGCGATACTGCTATGGAAACCTTCGAGCTGTTTTACTGCCATGGTACCGCAGGTCTGCCTGTTATCCTCGATATAATTACCGCCGAGTAAAAACATCTGTACAGTCTTGTTGGCAGAGGTGATCACCCGGGCAACTTCGGTCGAGTTGGTGATCACGGTAAGGTCATCAATCGTTGTCAGCTCCTCAGCGATTGCTAATGTAGTCGACCCGGTATCGATGAACAAGCTGTCGCCTGGTGACACCAGTCGTCGGACCTGCTGTGCGATCAGACGTTTAGCCTGACTATTCAACAGCATTCGCTGTGCAAACGGGCCTTCGCCGAAATTGCGTAGTGCGATGGCGCCGCCATGAATTTTTTGTATCTTGCCGTTAGCGGCTAAAAACGTCAAATCACGGCGGATGGTTTCGGCCGAGGTGTGGAATGATTCCACCAGTTGGTCGACGCTAACCTTGCCCTGCGAACGCACCATGTCGGTGATTCGCGATTGTCTGTCGCGGGGGCGCATGGGAGAGATACTAGCACGAGGATTTACTGTTCAACAATGACTAACTGGTCATAAATAATGTACTAATTTGCCTAAATGATACTGAAGTGGCTATTTAGTTATCATTCGGACACATAGTTTGACTATTCGGTCATCAAAAAATATACTGAAGTTTGCCTGTTCCGGTCTCATCAATCTACTCTTGCTGTCGGTGTGAGCACTAATGTCAGACTATTCATCCAGCGCCAGCTTACCCGCAACGCTATTCGACATCATCGTTGTCGGCACCGGCGTGGTGGGTTGTGCCATGGCGCGCCGCTTTACGCTCGAAGGGGCAAAGGTGCTGGTCGTTGAAAAGGCGGTCGATATTCTCGATGGCGCGAGTAAGGCGAACAGCGCGATTCTGCATACCGGTTTCGACGCTCCCCCGGCCGGCTCGCAAGAGCTGGGGTGTATTGTCGACGGTTACAACGAATACCTGGAAATTCATGCATGCATGAATCTGCCGCTGCTCGAATGTGGTGCACTGGTGCTCGCCTGGAATGACGCTGAAGCCGACAGGCTCGAAGAAATTCTGCGCGTCGCGCACGGCAATGGCGTAACCCGGGCTCGCATCATCGATGCAAAGCAGGCGCGTGCCAAAGAACCGCAGCTTGCGCCTGCGGTTGTTGCCGCGGTTGAGGTCCCCGGGGAGTTCGTCATCGATCCCTGGAGCGCTCCGTACGCCTACTTACTGCAGGCGCTCGAAAACGGAGCCTGCCTGGCGCGTAACTGTGAATTGCTGGATGGCCATTTTGATGATGACGAGTGGACCCTCGAGACGTCCAGGGGACCGGTTAAAGGCAGGCAATTAATCAATTGCGCCGGGCTTTACGGTGACTTGCTCAATCAGAAACTGGTGGGTGAATCAAACTTTGAAATCCGTCCGCGTAAGGGTCAGTTCGTCGTGTTTGATAAATCGGCACGCGGTTTGACGG
>JBATHL010000376.1:0-2299 GCA_049666745.1 Gammaproteobacteria bacterium | reverse complement strand
GACAAGTATAGGCCTTTATTTTTGCTTTGAATTATTTCTGTATCACTGCAACGCAAACATTCCTCCGGACGGGCTCAGTCTCGCTGAATTGCGTATTGTGTCCCCGCATTTGCAGGGCGATTAGCCAGACACCAGAATATCTTCAGTCACGCAGGGATCGCAAGAAAGTAGAAGTCCTGTTTGCCCATCTTAAGCGAATTATGAAACTCGATCGGTTGCGGCTACGCGGACTAACCGGAGCACGCGATGAGTTCCTGATGGCGGCAACCGTTCAAAACCTGAAAAAGCTGGCACAGCAGCGATATAAACCCCCTGATCACCGGATAGGTACGCCTGTTTTATGCTAAATGGACTGAAAAACAACTAAACCAGAACCAAATCCACAATAAACGTGGATAACCCAGGTTACCCGGCCTTCAGACTGACTCAAGGTCAAAAAAGCAGCTATCTAATATCCGAGTTTTTCAACGGAATAGGTCGTTCTCTGCCCTTGAATGACCCATTCTGAGGGTCTGTTTTCTCGGAAGCTGACGCTCAAATCAGCTCATCAGGATTCTGCCTTCGGCCACTTTCGGACGCTCGATACCAACGAGGAAAGTGCTGTTGTGCCAAATTCGGTATAATGTTTTTTGGTAAGCGGTATGATTACGAGCAAAAGAACATGCTGCCTGAAAGCAATAAAAAATTAAATCGACTTAGCGCTGGTACACCGGATAAGCGGAACCAGCACAAACGCCTTGAGCTGTTACAGTCAATGCCAATCTTTGGCGGTATTCGCGCCGATACGCTGGTCTTTTTACTGGAACACTCAAAACAGGTAGCTGTTAAGAAGGGCGATTATTTTTACCATGAAAAAGATCCCGCTCAATCACTTTTTGTGCTGGTACATGGCAAAGTCATGCTGCTCAAGGCATGGCTGGGCGAAGAATATATTTTAAAAGCTCTCGAACCGGGTAATTGTTTTGGGGAAGTTGCATTGATGGACCTGCAACCGCGCAACACAACTTCACTCGCAACTGAAGACAGCCGCGCAATTGAATTAACCAACGACACATTTCACCTGTTGTTCGAACGCGAAATCGAACAGTACACGATGATCAGAATGAATATGGCGCGGGAAGTCTGCAGACGGCTCCGGGAAGCGGATAGCCGTGCTTTTGCGGCCGACATCCAGGCACGACGTCTGAAACGTCCGCACTAACCTTCCAACAGATTACTTACTGCCTCGGTAGTGGTCCGATTCAGGTCGAACTCGGCTGCCGGTGCAGAGGATTTCAGAGTTAGCTTTCCCGTAAGGAGACGCTCGTTTGAACTTCACGGGCTTCGTCATTCGGCCATGAACGGACCTCCGGTACTAAACGAAAATACATTACTAGATCAAAAATATTATAATTTAGCTGTTAGGTGAAATAAGGAATAGCTAACAAAGAAAATTCAGAATTAACTGGAGGAGATTACAAATGAAAATTAACGGTAATTGCCATTGCGGTAAAATCACCTATAGCGCAAAGATTGATAGAGACGCAGTCTATTTATGTCATTGCACTGAATGCCAATCGATATCGGGTTCTCCTTTTCGATGGGCCGTACCGGTAGCTGAAGATAATTTTCATTTACTTTCAGGACATCCCAAAACATACATAAAGAAAGTTTCTGAAGACGGGGTCGAGAGTCACCAGCTATTTTGCCCCGATTGCGCATCACCACTTTATGCGACCAACTCTAAACCAGGGTTGAAAACATTCAACCTCCGCCTTGGAACGGCCGTGCAAAGGGATCAGCTAAAACCTAAAATCCAGTACTGGCATCGGTCAGTGCAAAAGTGGGTGGGTGATATTGATAAGGTGGAATCAGTTGATTCAGAATAACTCGCTTAACAGGTGTATGTGGTCGGGCCCAGCTATCCGAGGTCGCTGATGCTGGACGCTGGAGGCGGAGTATAAATGTGGACTTCACGAACCACTCAGTTGTCCAATGGACGCGTTATTAAACTAGCCATCGACACGGGCTCGTCGCCGATGTCGTATGCGAATGTAATACACCAATGGCAGAACGATGCAGGCTTTCGCACATTTTTCATTGGCCTATTGGTGGATTCTCCATTTTCCGCTTTCCGATGGGAAACGCCACCGATCACGACTGCTACCGCAAAGCAGCCTTTTGAGTTCGTGCTGTTAGGTAGTCCCGACCTTGAAGGCAATCCAGACCCAGCAGCATTCGCTGAGCACTTCGTCGATATGGTCCCGGGAGAGGTTGTTGAGTTTCCCAACCTTGGGAGGGATGCCATCATGGTTGTGCC
>JBATHL010000375.1:0-7172 GCA_049666745.1 Gammaproteobacteria bacterium | reverse complement strand
CTACCAGTCCATGGCGAACCAGGTAACTGCTCAGCGCGGCGTTGGTAGTTCCGGCGGCGGCGGATTCGCTGACACCGACCGCGGGGCAAAAGTCGCGCACGTGGATGCGGTGATCCGGGATTTCAGTCTCGCTACAAAAAACCGCGATGGTTTCAATGCCATAAGCGTGACAGAACTCGACCATTCCACTGAAGTCGGGTTGTATCGCGCGCATTGTTTCGAGTCCGGCGAGCGGCACCACCAGGTGGATGAAATCACCGCGTGCGGTTTCTATGGGTAACTCGGCCGCCAGAGCATCGGCTTTGAGACCCAGCACCTTAAGCAAACTCCCGGTATGCGGTGGCGGTTTTTCGAAAACGGGTGGCTTGATATCGAGCATGACCTGGTGGCGATCATCGGCGCGCAAACTCAAGGCAACCGTTGCGGTCGATTTCGGTAAACGCAAGTTGACTTCGCACGGCGTATTTTTATCCAGGTTGATTAATCCCGATTCCAGCATGTGCGTTAGCAGGCACAGGGTGCCGTGCCCGCACATCGGCAGTTCCATGACAGTAGACATGAATTGCACCATGATCCAGTCGTCGCCGACATCATCGACAAAGGCGGTTGCAGGCATACCGATCTCACGCGCGATGCGTTGCCGCGCGTCGCTATCGATCGCCGCGGCACCGGTTATTACCGCCGCCTGGCTGCCGCCGAAAGCGCTCGCGGAAAAGGCGTCGTACAGTGCGAACGAAAATGAACTCATGGTTTGCGCTCCCGTCGGGTTGCCTGTTTGTCGACGCTGCCATCACGCTTCAACACGACCGCATAGTCGCGTTTGACGGCTTGTTTACTGATTAACCCGGCGGCATAATCTCGCGCAACCAGTTGCGCAGGTCGTTTGCGCGGGTCGCCGTAACCGGCCCCGCCGGGGGTTTGAAACACCAGGGTCTCTCCGGCCGGTATTTGTTGTTTGCCCTTGCCGTTGATTAAGCGCCCGGACTTCAGTGCCAGGTGGCCACAGGCGCCGTCGAGACCGCCGAAACAGCCACGTGCCGGATACTTGACTCGATCCACGGTACCAAAAAAATCAAACGGCATGTTCTCGCGACTTTCGACTTCGATGATCTGGCCGAGCCCACCGCGATGCCTACCGGCACCACCCGAATCGGGGCGCAGTTCGCGCCGACGCACCAGCAATGGCGAGGTACTCTCGGTGACTTCGACCTGTGAACCGTAAACCCCGCTCGGAAAGGCTGTTGCCGACAGGCCGTCTTTACCGGGACGAGCACCGGTGCCGCCATTGTGGGTTAGTTCAACTGCGAACCGGGTCGCGTCCTCGCTCGAGTTTGCGTCAAAACCTCCGCGCATCGGCAGATCGTACATACAGGACGAACCTTCCGCTGGAATCTGTTTCGGCATTGCCTTGCGCAGGCAACCAAGCACCACATCGGGCAGCAGTTGGCCGATGATATGACGCTGCGCCACCGGCACCGGCCGCGCAGCGTTAACGATACAGCCCAGCGGCGCGGACACTGCAAACGGCGCCAGCGAACCGGCATTGTTAGGCACTTCGGGGGCGAAGATACAGCGCAGGCCGAACACGCTATACGCGGTTGCGTAATTTAGCGGAACGTTAATGCCGAAACTGGAGCAGCGCGAAGATCCATTGAAATCGACGTGGACCGTGTTACCGGCAATGGTCAATGCCGCTACCAGTTCTATTTCGAAATCGTAACCGTCGATCATCATACGATTACGATAGCTGCCCTGTGGCGCCGCGGCGATCGCGGCTTCGGTTGCCCGGCGTGAAACCTGGTGGATGTAGTTGCCGAGCGGGGTCAGGCTGCCGATGCCAAACTCGTGCATCATTTCATCGAGCCGCGCATGGGCGACATCACAGCAGGCAATCAGCGCGTAGATATCGCCTTCGTTTTGAAACGGCGTGCGTGAATTAGACTTGATCAACGTCATCAGGGTTGCGTTGACGTCGCCACGCTCGACCAGGCGGATCGGCGGGATAATCAGGCCTTCGTCGTAGACATCCGAACCGTCGGGCCCCATACCAAGCCCGCCCAGGTCGATCAGGTGGGAGGTGCATGACACCAGTCCAACCAGTTTGCGCTGGTGAAAACATGGCTGTACCAGTACGAAGTCGTTCAAATGTCCCGCACCATACCAGGGGTCGTTGGTCATGTAGGTATCACCGGGACGCATGGTGTTTTTCGGTATTACGCCAAGGAAATGTTTGACCGACTCGGCCATGGTGTTGATATGGCCCGGCGTCCCGGTCACCGCCTGTGCCAGCATATTGCCTTCAATGTCGAATACGCCGGCAGAAATATCGCCGCTCTCGCGCACGATCGGGCTAAATGCGGTATGCATCAGCGCCTGGGCCTGTTCGTCGACTACCGCCATCAGGCGATTCCACATCACCTGTAACTCGACTGCCGAGGGTTTTTTCGCCATCAGGTTTTCGCCCGGGTTTTTTTGCCCACGGTTAAAATAATATTACCGACGCTGTCGATAAGCGCATTAAAGTTGGGACTGACCAGCGTGGTAGTCTGGCTTTCGATAATCAACGCGGGACCTGCAATAAAATCACCAGCACCTAGCGACTCGCGCCGATGGCAGGGAACCTCGAGTGTCTTGCGCTGCTGTCCCCAGTAAATCCTGCGTTTACTGGCGGGCCGCGGTCGCCGTTTGCGCTGCGCTGCCGCCACTTTGTGCAGGCTGGCGGCCGGGGTTGCCGCGACATACGCCCAGTTGATGATTTCGACATCAACATTCGGTACGGTACGCCCGTACTGCTGTTGATAAAGCCGATCAAAACGTTTACGGATTTCCTTACCCAGGCTGGCGCGCAGTTTCCCGTCAGGCAGCGGAATTTCGATTTCGTGGCCCTGTCCCTGGTAACGCATGAAGGCGAGGCGTTGCTGCCTGAGCTTGACTCCGGGCGCGCCAGCCTGGACCACGGCGCGCCCTTCGGTTTCCATTTCAGCGAACAGTCGTGCTACCGCATCGACGTCAAAGCTGTCACCGCGCATGTAGAAACTGCGAATAATTTCGTAGGAGATCGGCGCGCTGAGGAAACCGATCGCGGAACCCACACCCGGGTTGAGAGGAATGATAATTCTGTTAACGCCTACTTTCTCCGCGACCCGGGTAGCGTGTAACGGCCCATTACCGCCAAACGCGATCATCGTGCGCGCCGAGATTTCCTTGCCGTGTTCGACCGCGTGTACGCGCGCCGCGTTAGCCATGCTTTCGTCGACCATTTGTGAAATGCCATAAGCACCCTGTTTGGTACCAAGCTTCAATGCTGAGCCGATATGTAACTTAATTGCCGAACTTGCCGCCTTCGAGTAAAGCTTTACGCGGCGCTCGGCAAACGCCGTGGGATCGATGAAACCCAGCACGACGTCGGCATCCGTGACGGTCGGGTTTTCACCACCGTGCCCGTAACAGGCTGGACCCGGATCAGAACCGGCGCTATCGGGCCCAACCGCGAGTCGCTGCAAACTGTCGACCCGTGCCACCGATCCGCCGCCGGCACCGATTTCGATCATTTCGACGACCGGGATACGTACCGGTAATCCACTGCCCTTGATAAAACGGGCGGCACGGCCGATCTCGAACTGGCGTGAGCGCTGTGGGACGCCCTGATCGATCAGACACAACTTGGCGGTAGTGCCGCCCATGTCGAAAGATAACGCAGTTTCGATGCTGCATTCACGCGCGATCCTTGCCGCCAGCACGGCCCCGCCACTGGGACCGGATTCTACCAGCCTGATCGGAAACCGCGTTGCGGTTTCGAGCGTGGTCATGCCGCCACCCGAAGTCACGATAAACAAGGGTGCGGTAATCTTCTCCGCGATCAGTGCTGCCGACAAATCCTTCAGGTAACGCGCCATCAGGGGTTTGATGTAAGCATTGGCCAGTGCAGTGCAGGCACGGTCGAATTCACGTATCTCCGGACAAACCTCCGATGACAGCGTGATCGACAGGTCGGGTCGATGCTGGCGAACCAATGCGGCCAGTGCGATTTCGTGCGCGGGATTGAGGTAGCTGTGCAGCAGGCAGATGGCGACACTTTCGATCCCACGCTTATCCATCGCGGATAACAGCGAGTCGAGTTCGCTGGTATCGAGTACCTGCAACACCTTGCCATCGGCATCGACGCGTTCCGGCACGGTCCAGCAGTCTTCGCGCCTGACCAGCAGGTCCGGCTTATCGAGAAATATGTCGTACTGATCGTAGCGACGCTCGTAGGCGATTTCGATGATGTCGCGAAACCCGGCCGTCGTGATCAGCCCGACGTTTGCACCCTTACGCTCGATCAGCGCATTGGTTGCCAGCGTTGTGCCGTGAATCACCGCGCCAATTCGATCGGCGGCACAGTTTGCATTTGCGCTGGCGATACGAATCACGTCGATTACGCCGCGTACCGGATCATCCTGCGTGGTCAGCGTTTTCGCGGTGAAAAGCGAATTTCCGTGGTCGAGCGCAATGTCGGTAAAGGTGCCGCCAATATCGACTGCTATGCGAGCATTGGGTTTGGACGACACAATTTCTCCCGAAGCTGGTAATGGCACACTCACCACGGCGCAATCTAAGCAAATTTAGTGCCTTTGCGGAAGCGTTTTCTATGCTTGAGATCGATCTTGATCTCTGTGTTTGCACTCGCGTCGGATCAAAAAAACCGATGTCAGGCATATGAGCAACTAAACTCAGGGTTTACCTCGTGAATTTGTAAGGCATAATAAAACAATGAGGAATGCAAAAATCCTGAGATTGAACAAAGCGGGAACGCCGATTGACTGGATTTCTCGCGAAGAGGCTGCGACGCTGGTGGTAAAAGGCCAGGTTGTCTGGGCGCTTGGCGAAAACGCGTTTGAAATTCGTGGTGGCATCAACCGGCTCGGCAAACAGTCGGTATTGTCCTTGCCCAGCATCCTGGCCAGTGACGGTAGCGTCAAACTTAGCGATTTCGTGCCGCCGCTGGTAAACAGCTACCTGTTTCGCCGCGATCAGTTTTTGTGCATGTATTGCGGTGGGGAGTTTACGACTGACAATCTGTCGCGAGATCATATTTTACCGGTATCGCGCAGCGGTACCGATATCTGGACCAACGTGGTTACCGCGTGCAAGCGCTGCAATCATCGCAAGGCAAACCGGACTCCGGAAGAAGCGGGGATGCAGCTACTTGCAGTTCCATTCGTGCCGAATCGTTACGAATTTTTCTATCTCGCGAACAAGAATATACTCGCCGATCAGATGGATTTCCTGAAAACGCAGTTTTCCAGGTACGGAACCTGGTCTTAAGCGTAAATCGGAAAGCGTGCGCAGAGTTGTGACACGCTATGCCGGTCCTCCTGCAGCATAGTCTCTGTATCATCCGTACAATGCTCAATCGTGCGCGCGATAATCTCGCCGAGTAATTTGAAATCGTCGCGTTGCAACCCGCGTGTCGTTGCCGCGGCAACGCCCAGGCGCAAGCCAACCCACTGCGAAGGTTTTGCCGAGTCGAATGGCACCGGGTTTTTGTTCGACGTGAGATTGATGCGGTCAAGGCGGTCCTGGACCTGTTGGCCGGTTAAACCGCGCGTGGCAAAATCGAGTAGCAGCATGTGCGTGTCGGTTCCGCCACTGACCAGCTTGATGCCATGTTTCGTCAACGTCTGGCCAAGCGTGCATGCATTATCGACCACCTGTTTGCCATAATGTTTGAATTCTTCGCTCAACGCTTCCCCCAGGCACACGGCCTTGGCGGCGATGATCTGGCTGTGCAGGCTGCCCTGCACCCCGGGAAATATGGCGGACTGCAATTGTTTTGCCCAACTCGAGTCACGTGACAGAATCAGCCCGCCGCGGGGACCGCGCATGGTCTTGGTGGTGGTGCAGGTCACAATATCTGCGTGGGGTAGCGGAGAAGGGTGCACGCCTGCAGCTACCAGGCCGGCAAAGTGCGCCATATCGACGAGATAAAGGGCATTGACCGAGTCCGCGATTTCACGCATACGTTTAAAATCGATGCGACGTGGATAAGCCGAACCGCCGGTAATCAACAACGCAGGGCGAATTTCACTGGCCATACGCGCAACCTGATCGTAGTCAATTAAACCGGTTTCCCTGTCGACGCCGTAATGGTGCGCGTCAAACCAGCGCCCCGACTGGTTCGGGCTAGCGCCGTGGCTCAGATGTCCGCCGGCGGCAAGATCAAGGCTCAGGATTTTGTCACCTGGTTTGACGGTGGCGAAAAATACCGCCTGGTTGGCCTGGGTACCGGAATGCGGTTGGGCGTTGACGTACTCGCAGTCAAATAATTCCCGCGCACGATCTATCACTGCCTGTTCGACCACATCGACAAATTCGCCGCCGCCATGGAAGCGATTTCCGGGATAACCTTCCAGGGTTTTGTTGGTCATCGGGTGGCCAAGGGCGTCGAGCACCGCGCGGCTGACGATATTCTCCGAAGCAATTAACTCGATCCGGGTTTGCTGGCGTTGCAGTTCACTGGCTAGCGCCTCGGCAATGAGAGGATCAGAGTCGGTAACAGGGCGAGTAAAGAATTTAGACATCGAGATAGCTCCGATCGACTGAACACAGGAATCTATCAACTGTCAGCGCCATGTGCAATCAAGGTTGCGATAAGGCCCTGCAGCGGCTCAATTTTAACGGTTAAAGCATGGTGTTCTTCTATACTCCCAAGTATGATCTTCAAAGCTGTCATGGCAGGATATAAGCCGCCTGCAACAATCGGGATTTTTTTAGATGGAAGATATTTTCCAAGATATTTCAAAGTACTACGCCGCGAACATAGTCGAGAATGTTCTGACTATCGGCAAAATTGTTTACCTGGATAATGGTTACAGTTTTATTCGTGATGATATTCAGGGGCCATTCAACCTGGTCGATCCGGATGCGGACGTTACCCGCATGGTGCATGTGATAGGCGAGATTCATCCACGCTCTGCGGTGGAAAAGATTATCACGGTCGAAGTCAATTCCTGTCTCTACCTGAATGAAAACGAAGACTCCGGAGAAATCGAAGTGCGCTCGATCCATAAAGGCATGGGTACTGCGATCTACTCCAAACAGGAATGCCCGTTGATTCTATGGAATCCAAAGTATGCGGATCATCGCTATTTCGATGTGATGGATATTCAGAACGTGTTTTCCGAGCAGGG
>JBATHL010000374.1:0-3975 GCA_049666745.1 Gammaproteobacteria bacterium | reverse complement strand
CCCCTGATCTTGCTGGAGTTCAGGTCGAGTCCAAGTTCGAACTACCGGCTGCGATATCGGGTGATGATGAAACGGCGAAGAACAAGATACCTGTACTGGCCAAGGTGCAATCTGTTCAGTTGGAAGGCAGCGGCGACCTTTACTGGCTTCAGGTTGATGAACCGGTAGAGAATCTCTATCAATTAGTAAAGAATTTCTGGGCCTCTGAAGGCTACCGATTGAATGTTGATGAGCCTGTCATCGGTGTGATGCAAACCGAATGGGTATATCAGAGCGAGGGGGGCGAAGAGGAGAGCAGTTCATGGTTTGGGCAGCTGTTTACTACTGAAAACCTTGCGGCCACCCAGGATCAGTATAAGACCAGGATCGAGCGCAGTGAAACAAACAGGTTGAATCGAATCTATATTGCACATCGTGGCACAGAATACAAATACGTGCTCAAGGAAGGGGCCGCAAAGAAGAATGATATTAATGACGAAGAATGGGACTTCCGGCAACCGGAACCTGAGCTTGAAATCGAAATGTTGGCTCGCCTGATGATATACCTCGGCTTACAGCAGGATGACGTCAATCAACAGCGGGAAAGCGTAAAACTTTTTAAACCAAGGGCAAGCCTTTATGTCGATGCGGATGAAGCTTCGCCTTACCTGATTTTAAATGACGTTTACCAGATCGCCTGGAATCGGGTGTTTCATCAGCTTGAGCGAATGAATTTCGAAATTGTCAGTTCCGAGTTTAAAAGCGGGCTCTCCGGTGAAGGCGTTATTTACGTTAAGGCTCCCACCGTCGATATCGAAACAGCGGAAGGATTCTTTTCTTTTCAATCCCAGGAAAAGAAGGGGTCAGCGAAATTTACGCTGGTTTTTATCGAAGAGACCAATCAGTCGACCCGACTGATTCTGGAAAATGACAAGGGTGAATTCGATACTTCTCCAGCGGGGTCGCAGTTAATGAAGCTGATATACCAGAAAATAAGGTAGCCAGTATGCGCATAGCGTCTTTGGGTAGTGGCAGCCGGGGTAACGCCACCCTGGTGCAGTATCGGGATACCACTTTACTGGTAGACAATGGCTTCTCGTTAAAGCAGTTCACGCGTCGCCTTGAACGCCTGGAAATCGAACTTGAAGCGATTGACGCGGTATTGCTAACGCACGAGCACGGCGATCACAGTGGAGGTGTCGAGCGCCTTTGTGCCAGACATGAAATTCCGCTGTGGACAGCGGTTGGTACTGCTCGCGCCGCGCTTAGTCCGGATTTCGAATACCAGCGGCTGGTAGCTGGTTGTGCAGTCACCATCGGCGGAATCGAAATTATTCCGGTCACCGTGCCGCACGATGCCAGCGAACCCTTGCAGTTTATTTTTCATCAGCTCGACAATGGCAAACGGCTTGGCATTCTGACCGATACCGGACATATTACCCGCCATATCGTTGAGGCGTTCAGCTGTCTTGACGCACTCTTGCTAGAGTTTAACTATGATGTGGAGATGTTGGCCAGTGGTCCATATCCGGATATGCTAAAGCAACGTGTTGGTGGCAATCTCGGACACCTTTCTAATGATCAATCCCTTGATTTGCTGCGGCAGATCGACACCGACAGCCTGAACTGTCTGATCGCAGCGCATATTTCGGAGAAAAACAACCGGTCATCCATTGTCGATCAACTGATTCGCCAAATAGGGGATGTTCCCGTCCCGGTACTTGCCGATCAGGAAGCAGGTTTCGACTGGATATCTATTTAATGTGATTAATCAGAGTCCTTGTCGAACTCGATTAAAGCGTAGGCAGAGTGGTTGTGGATTGATTCGAAATTTTCCGATTCGAGCACATACTGGCGAATCCGGTCGTCCTTGTTAAGCTCGCCGGCTATATCGCGCACCATGTCTTCGACAAACTTTGGATTGTCATAGGCCCGTTCGGTCACGTATTTTTCATCGGGTCGTTTGAGCAATCCGTAAAGTTCACAAGAAGCCTGCTTTTCGACTATATCGATAAGCTCTTCTATCCAGATGAAGCCGCTCGTTTTTGCATTGAGGGTGACGTGCGAACGTTGATTGTGGGCCCCGTAGTCTGAAATAGACTTGGAACATGGGCACAGGCTGGTTACTGGAATCTGCACTTTGATTCGGGTGCTGGTTACACCGGAATTGATTTCGCCAATCAGCGATACTTCGTAATCGAGCAACGACTCCACCCTCGATACGGGGGCTTGCTTGTTTACGAAATAGGGGAAATTCATTTCGATATAACCCGACTCTGCCTCGAGTAACTCCGCCATTTCCCTGAGCATTTCATTAAACGAGGTATAGGATATTTCCTTTTCATGATCGTTAAGAATCTTGACGAAGCGCGACATGTGAGTGCCTTTGAACTGATGTGGCAGGAACACAAACATGCTGAACGTGGCTATGGTATGTTGTTGGCCGTCTGAACGATCCTTGACTATAACCGGGTGGCGGATGTCCTTGATGCCGACTTTGTTGATTGCGAGTTCCCGTGTGTCCGCGGACCCCTGAACATCGGGAATCGTCGACACCGGGTTAGTTGCTGGTTCACCATTCATTACTTAATCCTGATACAAGGCCTGGTTGCATTGCTGCAGCTTGCGGTAAGAGTGATACCTGGGGTGGTGGATACTCGTAGCATGGCAATAACCGAGCAAAAAGGTTGGTTATTATACTGTGCATCCGGTCTAAGGCAAATATTCATTAACTGATTATCCCACTAAGCATCCCTGATGGCGATAGCGGGGGAGTCAACGATAATCGTATTGTTTGACGACAGCCGAGCAGTTAACGAAATCGATGATTTCGCCTTGAGACTGAACCAGCCGAACAAAGGCCGGAATCAGAGGGTAGATAAATCTATTGTTATTATTATGGTCTAAGCGGGTGAAACGTCTTCAGCCTGTGGGCCTTTGGCGCCATCGGTAACCTTCATGGTTACGGCCTGGCCTTCCTGAAGGGTTTTGTGGCCTTCAGACTGAATAGCGCTGTAATGAACGAAAACGTCTTTCCCACCCTCTTGCGAAATAAAACCATAGCCTTTGGCATCGTTGAACCACTTAACTGTGCCGGATACTGTTTCTGACATAATATTACTCTGTAGCTTGATGATATTTTTGTCGGATTTTCTAGTCCGACAGGGCTCATTGTAGGATAAACCCTGTGCGGAAGCCATTATTTAAACTGATCTGAACGTCATGTTAAAACTGATAACAGAATAAATTGCATCAAATTCGGTATAGCGCTGCGGGTCGGTTAAGCCTGGGTAAATTCGAGGATCGAACGACGCAGCGTTACCGGATCGAGCCCATAATCTTCAAGCACCTGTTCGCGGCTGCCTTGCGACGGAAACACGTCGCTGAGGCCGAGACGTAAAACCGGGACACTAATTCGTTGCTGATTGAGGAACTCGAGAACTGCCGACCCCGCTCCGCCCTCTATACTCGCGTCTTCGAGGGTTACCAGGTAATCGTGACTGGAGGCCAGATTCATAATCATCGATTCATCGAGAGGCTTGATAAAGCGCATGTTGACCAGGCTTAAGTCCAACGCTTCGGCGATGGGTTCGGCGATACCAAAAAGGCTGCCAAACACAAGCAATGCGGTCTGCTTCCCTGTGCGGACCTGCAAGGCTTTGCCGATCTCAACGCAAGTGTCAATGTCTATCGCGGCCGGCTGGATAACACTGTCTCTTGGATAACGAACCAGGGCGGGTCCGGGATATTGGTAGGCTGTGTTGAGTAACTCATGCATGTCCTGGCCATGCGCCGGGGCCATCATGATGATATCAGGTATACAACGACAGTAAGCGATATCAAAATTGCCGGTGTGGGTCGCGCCATCAGCGCCGACTATGCCGGCCCGGTCAACTGCAAAGGTTACATCGAGGCCTTGTACGGCGACGTCGTGGATAAATTGATCGTAAGCACGTTGCAGAAAAGTTGAATAAATCGCGACCACCGGCTTGAGCC
>JBATHL010000373.1:0-4648 GCA_049666745.1 Gammaproteobacteria bacterium | reverse complement strand
AAGTTCAGGATCATAGTCCCAGCCGGTCGGGCAGGGCGCCAGTGAAATCAACATTCGGGGTCCCGACATGGCTTGCAGTTTCTCGATCTTTTTTGCCAGATCGAGTGGTTCGGCGGCGATCACGGTGGCAACGTAGGCGGGATTGTGGGCCGCCCATATCGAGAACAGGTCTTTCTTGTAACCGGGGTATCAATGCGATCCCTTGCTGGTCGAGGTAAGGGCGGCATGCGGGGTGGCGGCGGAATATTGCTGACCGGTGTTGCCGTAACCCTCATTGTCGTAACACAGATAGATAAAATCGAGATTGCGATCCATGGCGCCTGAGGTGGCTGACATTCCCATGCCGTAAGCGGTTCCGTCACCGGTGACGACGACTACTTCGACGTCTTCTTGCGCAGGCAGTTTTTTCTTTTGCAGCAGGATATCGACGGCGTCGCGTACGCCTTGTGCGCCGGCAGGTGCCGACGCCATCGAGGTGTATAACCAGCCGCCGTGAAACGGGGTAAATGGGTAAACCGAAAGGAGTGTCATGCAACCGGCAGCGTTCACAAATACCGTCTTGCGGCCGAGGATATCGTACATCGTATGCAGGGTTTCGAGACCGCCGCAACCCGCGCACATCGGGGTACCGGTGCCGAGCAGATGAGTGGAAGGCATGTCTTTCATGCGGTGGAAGTGCACGGGTGATTGCTTGATCATAACGACTGCCTCAGGCCTGGTGAATTTCGGCGTGTTCCGCCTGCGCAATCGCCTGCAGTTTGCGCATTTCGGTTAATTCATTCTGGGTGTAAAGCAGGCGAGGGGGTAGTGATTCGCCACTGTCGTAAGCCTGTTTCAGCTCATCCGCGATGGCAAAGAATTCTCGCTGGTTGATATCGCGACCTCCCAGGCCGCCAATGTAGCTTCCCAGCAGCGGAGCATCCTTGAGGCCGTAAAGTGCAGTCGCAAATTCACTGTGCAGAACACCCCCCATACCCATCGAAATGTTTTGATCAATGATACCCACCGCACGGCGTCCCTGTAATAATTGCCTGATGCGTTGCTGCGGGAAGGGGCGGAATAATCGCGGTCGTAACAGGCCTGCTTTCCAGCCCGCGGCACGCAGGCTATCGACCGCATCGCGCGCCTTGGTAGAGAAGGACCCCAGCAAAACAAATACATACTCGGCATCATCCATTTGGTAGCAATCGATCATCTCGTAACGTCGCCCGAAGATATCCTCGAACTCGTCGGTAATCTCCTCGTAGACGGACAGAGCCTGTTGTACAGCCAGATGTGCTTCATAGCGAAAATAGGAATAAGGGCCGCCACCGAGCACGGCCATCGCCTGGCTCAGGGGTGAATTGCCCCTGAACTGGAGGTTTTCAGGATCATAATCGCCGATAAATGCCTGCGCCTTCGATGCGTTAGCTAAATCAACCGGTTCGCGTGTAAAAGAAAGGTAAAAACCGTCGAGGTTGACGATCGCGGGCATGCGCACATCCGCATGTTCAGCCAGGCGGTAAGCGATCAGAATGCTGTCGGCAATTTCCTGGCAGGTGGCACAATGGATTTGTAGAAAACCGCTGTCGCGTGCGGCCATGATGTCATTGTGGTCTGATTCAAGCGTAATCGGAGAAGCCAGGCCGCGGGAAACATTGACCATGACAAATGGCGTACGCCAGCCAGCGACGGTATAGACCATTTCCATGCCGTAGAGCAGTCCCTGGCTCGAGGTTGCTGTAAATGCGCGCACCCCGGACGAGGCAGCAGCGCCGGCCGCAGTGATCATCGAATGCTCGGATTCGAGCGTTACCAGTCGTGCATCCATCTCTCCCCGGTCTATCCAGGCAGCGAGGTCTTCGATGATCTCGGTTTGTGGGGTGATCGGGAAAGCCGGGATATAGTCAACCCGGGCGAGTCGCGCTCCCCAGGCGGCGGCGCTATTGCCGGTCAGCAGTTTACGCGTCATGCCGTTTCTCCTGCTTCCTGAGCACGGGCGATGTGTTCTGGTATCGACTCGATTGCATGGGGTGGACATTGAGCCACGCAGATCAGGCAACCCTTACAATGGTCGTAATCGATCTCCGGGTAACCATCCGTGCGTACATTGATCGCACCATCGGGGCAGTAGGTACTGCAAATCCACGCGCAGCCGCTGCAGTTGTCGTAATTAATAACCGGTCGCATGGTGCGCCATAAGCCGGTGCGGACCTCGACGCTGGTAACGCCAGCGTGAATTGCGAGGTTGGAGATCTCCGCATTTTCAAAAGGCAACTCAATCCAGTCCGGTTTGACGTATTCGCTGGCCGATGGAAGTCCACTTTGCTTGACCAGGCCCGCGTGTCTGGTCATGTCATCGAATTCGCCGAGTGCGATGTCACGGTTCTGGTTGATGATATCTTCGTGCAGATGGCCGAGCTCCTCGTATAAGGCTGCTACGAAAACGTCGCGAGGTATAACGTTTGTTAGCGCGGCTGCGGCGGCCGCACAACGACTACCGATAAAAGGCAGGGTGGCGCGATCCGCTGCATCTTCGCGCGCCGCGAGTGCCAGAATGACTGCGTCGATATTCAGCCTTTGACGCCAGGTCGAGCTGCTTTCGTGGCTATTGATCAACAGCACGGTATGCGCATCCACACCCAGGGTAACCCCTGCCGCGGGCATACCGACCAGGGTGTCGTCAGCGATGACCACCAGGTCAGGGTGGCTGATAATTCCGCGCTCGTTGATGGTGGACTTGTCGGCACGAACATAGGCGAAAATGGGGGCGCCGCGTCTTTCTGCACCGTAGCGCGGTGCATCCTGCACTTCGTAACCAGCCTTGAAAAATGCCGTGCCGAGAATCCGACTGGCGGTTTTCATCCCCTGACCGCCGCGACCATGAAAACGAATACGAAACATGATCCCGGCCTCGCCTAAAAAATATGCCAGCGGCGATGGCTCATCGCTTGTTCAACTCGTCGGCGTGCCATCGCCAGCGCGGCATCGCGTGGCAGAATCTGTTCCCGCCGTGCAGTTTCGAGTACTTCGCGCGTATTGCGACACAGTTTTTCTTCGATAGAAGCGAATACTGCCGCTTCACCGCTCCCCTGGTACTCGATCGCGGCACAGATGACACCGCCAGCGTTAGCAATGAAATCGGGAATATTGAGAATTCCCTTTTCATGCAGGATCTTTTCCGCTGCGTAGGTAATTGGAATGTTCGCACCCTGCACTATCATTTTGGTATTGAGTCGATGTACATTGGCCTCGTGAATCACGTCCGGTCGGGCTGCCGGGATCCAGATATCGCACTCGATATCGATGATTGCGTCGCCATCGCGTTTTTCACCTTCTGCATACTCGATAACGCTCTTGCCGGCAGTTTTTAGCGCTATCAAGGCATCGATATCGAGCCCATCAGGGTTGTAGATGGTGCCTGCGCTATCCGAAACGGCAACCGGTATTGCCCCCGCCTCGCATAAAAACCTCGCGGCGTGCTTACCGACGGCACCGAATCCCTGTATGACGAAACGGGCGTCACTGATGCGGAACTGACAGAAATCCTGGGCGACGACGATCGCATGGCTTAAGCCAAAGCCAGTTGCACCGATTTCATCGAGCGGGATTCCGCCAAACTCACGCGGCACCCCGACCACTCGACCTATTTCATCCTTGATCGAGGCCATGTACTCCTCGTTGGTGCCCATATCGGGAGCGAAAATGTATTGCTCCTCATCGCGAAGCGCACAGCAGAAGCCCCGAATCAGGTTATCTTTCTGTGCTCGCGGCATTTTCGGATCACCCACCAGAACAGCCTTGCCGCCCCCGTGCGGCAGGCCTGCAGCGGCGTTTTTGAAAGTCATCGCACGCGCGAGTCGGGCACATTCCTCGGTAGTAACATCGGCAGCCATGCGCAGCCCGCCCAGCGAAGGTCCCCTGGCAACGTTGTCGATCACCAGAACGCCTCTCAAACCGATACCGGGTTCGTGAACATGGATCACCTTTAGTGGGCCCAGTTCATCGGCAAGTGCGAAAACATCATTCATGCATAGTCTTCCATGGTGGCCGGTTAAGGTTTCATTTTCTACCTTATATATTTATGAATGTTGACCTTGATCAATGTTGCAAGCTTCTACATGGCTAATAGTGACGATTAGATTTCGTTGCCAGGCAGGGGGAAATACCATGAGCAGTGATCCGCAAGCACTTGCTAACGAGGTGGTCGAGTCATTTAAGGAATTGCTGGATAGTGACCTGCGAGAAGCAATCGGCGAGCCTGGTTTTCATGCGCTGCACGGCATGGTCACGGAAGCGATCGCGAAGCAATCAGAAGTGATACTTGAGTTGCTGGAGCAAAATCTCGAGCAACTCAAGTCTCAGATGATAGAAAGACGTCCGCTCGAACTTTAAGATTGAAAACACAGCGATCGAATATAAATCTATTCACATGCGGATAAAACCAGGAATTTCCCCTCTTCGTCTTTGAGGTAAAGGCTCGAGTCCCTGAAACTTGCCTGGAAGTTTCTGGGTTCGCCTTTAGACCGCTCGAGAACCATCTTATCCAGTCCCTTGATCCGCCATTTGCCGTGATTCTCATATAGCCAGCCTGAAACTGATACCTGCCACGTTCCGTCTTGTCTGAAACTCCAGAATAACGGCGATATATTTGCCAGACCACTATGCC
>JBATHL010000372.1:0-8043 GCA_049666745.1 Gammaproteobacteria bacterium | reverse complement strand
TGCAATCGAGTTCAGAGATTCGCCTTTCTGCCAGCGATCCCACATCAACGCCTTGTCAGTTTCTGTGTAGTAAATCCTCGGTCGCATTTTCATTTTCAACATCCTCCTCTCTATACTTAGAGATTAGGTGTTGCATCGACCGATTGAAATCACAACCCTAAGCAGTCACTCGGATTTGACTGGCTAGTTATTTGGGAACATGGCTTTTATACTTCCTACACTTCTTTAACGAATGCCGACAATCCGTTTTGCCGCAATCTATGGAGACCCACCATGAAAGTGAAAATCATCACGAAACAAAGCCGTCGCCGATTTTTACAGATTGCCGGGGTCGCCATGGCGGCATTGATGCTCGAGGGACTGCCACTCACGGCGCGCGCTGCAAATGCTGGCAAAATGAAGATTGGCATCGTCGGCTCGGGCAGAGTCGGCGGCGGGATCGGCAGCGTGTGGGTGAAAGCCGGACACGAAGTCATGTTTTCCTCGCGCCACATCGAAAATGACAAAGCGCTCGCCGCCAAGCTCGGGGCCAACGCACATGCCGGAACGCCGCGGGAAGCCGCCGCCTTTGGCGAAGTGGTGATGATCTCGGTGCCTTACGGCGCGCTGCCCGAAGTCGGTAAGGATCTAGAGGCGCTGATCAAGGGCAAGATTGTGATCGATACCTGTAACCCGTTCGTCTGGCGCGATGGCGAGATAGCGACCTGGGCGCGGGAGAAAGGCGCCGGTCTCGCCTCGGCGGAATTGCTCCCTGGCGCGCGCATCGTCCGCGCCTTCAATGCCATTGGTGCCGCACGCATGAGCACGGCGCATCAGAATCCTGGGCGCATCGGAATGCCGATCGCGAGCGATGATGCAGAAGCCATCGTAGTCGCTTCGCGCCTGATCCGCGACATCGGTTACGAGCCCATCGTGATTGGCGATCTCGAGATGGGGAAATATCTGATGCCCGGAACCCCGCTCTCGGGCGAAATCACGCCGGAGGAGATCCTGAAAATTACTGACACGCTCGATTAGCGGTGGCGGTGCTAGTTAACGACCAGGTACAGTCGAGCCGTTTATCGGCTTCGACTGGAGCATCTGGTTGCGCGGTTAGTGGGTAGGCTGCTCGTTTTAGAGAAAGCAGACTCTCAGATTCGATTTTTTCAGAGACGATTTACGATCCAAAATGGACGCCCATCTAGTTGTCATTTGCCACGATAAACTGGTACTGAAAATTACGGGGCGTTAGCCAAATTTTCTAAATAGGTATACTGTCCCCTGAAAATCCGAATATTGGATGCTTACATTTTAATGTAGTGAGCTTGCACAGACGATGGAACGGCAAACGGCCGGGACGATTGCGCTGCAACAGGAGTCGATAAGATGACGATCAAGATTGATTGGTTGCGCTTCACCATTACCGCAAGCCTAGTCGCTACGATTGTGTTCACCAGGACTGCATTCAGCGCTGACCCCATATATGTAGACGCGGAAGTAGTAGAGTTTGAGAGCGCTTCCTATACCTATCCTCCCAGCCCTTTCAAGGTCAAGCAGGCAAAAAAACTGGGGATAGCGGTGGAAGTCAAAACGGAACCCAGTGTTTCGCTAACCGGGTATCTCGCAAGACCTGCGGGTGAAGAACCCCGGGCCGCAATCGTTCTGCTGCATACCTGTGCCGGTATCTCGGAGCACGAAGAGATGTGGTCTAAAAGGCTTGTCGACTGGGGCTATGTCGTCCTGAGTGTGGATTCTTTTAAACCCCGTGGAAGGGAGTATATCTGCGATGGTCGCGTGGGGAACTATGTCGGACCATGGGCCCGGGCGCTGGATGCCTACGGCGCAAAACAATATCTGTCGACTCGCTCATTTGTAGACTCTGCCCGCATCGCAGTGATGGGAATGGGAGATGGCGGCATGACAGTTCTAGAGGCTATCAAACAGTCAATTTCCGAGGGCCTGGCGATGAAACCGTTTCAAGCTGCAATCGCTTTCTATCCACTCTGCAGTGTACCCGAACCATTCGGACCCGAACCAATCAACACGCCAATCATGATTTTGACTGGAGATAAAGACAGCTGGACTCCCATGGAACTATGCGAGCAGTATGCTGATAAATTACATTCGGAAAATGAAATCGAATTGAAAGTGTTCGCAGATGCTTACCACGCGTTTGACCACCCGGGAATCGATATAGATACCGGGCATATCGTCCGGTCTCACCCAGAGGCTGCGTCAGAGGCTTCCCAAATAGCTCGCGAGTTTCTGCAGAAACGGCTGTAGTTGGCATTCCTGGAAAGCCCGGTCGAGTGACTGCTCTCGGCCGTAGGATGCCTCTGAACTCTTAATTTTGAGCGTCAGCTATCCGGAAGCTGAAATTGTATTTCATGTTTTGCGACACCTGGTTCGGTTTTGAAATGCATTGGTTGAACAGCCGGAGGCTGTGGGGCGGCTATTTCAACATCTGTACTACTTCGATACCATCATCAAAGTTCTATAAATCAAACTAGGAATCTAACGTGTATAACCTCCCACTCGTTCCTGAAGACTTTGACGTTCCAGAAATTCTGGAAACACAACGCATGCGTCTGCGACCACTGACCATCAACGATGCAGTCAAGGATTACGATGCTGTCATGACCAGCGAAGAGCGCTTGCGTACCGTTTTCGATCCAGGTGGCGACTGGCCGTCGGGACTGACACTGGAGCAGGATATTATCGAACTTGGTTGGCATCAAACCGAATTTCAACTGCGAACCTCGTTCGCCTACACGGCCGTTAGTCTCGACGAATCAGAAGTGCTGGGTTGTATCTATATTTACCCAACAAGAAAAACTGGTTATGACGCAGAAATTACAATGTGGGTACGCCAGTCCCGAGTTGAAGAAGGTTTAGATGAACACCTTTTTGAAACGGTTGAATCCTGGATTGAAGACTTCTGGCCTTTAGAAAACCCTGCTTACCCTGGAAGGAGGATTGCATTTGAGGATTGGATTACGTAGCAACAAGCTGTACTTGCGCAGTCAAATAATGGCAGGCATATCGTGAAAAAAAGTAACCTCTTGCAAGCACTTGTCATTTGAGTAGCGGCTGATATTTGCCATCTCTTAATTCCTCCCTTGCGAAACCAGCCGGCACAATCTTGAACTCGTAAGAGTCCGCTGGAAATAATCCCTTATATCTGAAGGGCACATAGCGAAGGTAATAGTACAGTCCAGATTCCGTATTAATATTTACAGTACCCTGTATCTCGCCACTAACTTTAATTCTTGCGGTGAAGGTAGTTAGGCCTGGCTCAACTTCTACGTGGGTATATGCACTGGGTTTCAGTTCAATCAATTTTTTATCTCCATGATAAATGTTAGGCGGCCACTCGATATATTCCATAGGAATCGTGATAGGTGGGGGTGGCTGATAAATTATTACCATTGCCTTCGATGTATCTTGAAGAAAAATTTCTGGGTACTTTGATCCAGTAGTCATGCAGCTTGAAATCAAAACTGTGACAAGGCAGAGAGTTACCCATTTAAGCGGAGCTGTGTACTTTATTTTGGATACAAGAGATCTGCGCAAAACAACTCACGCATTATCTAAACGATGTTGAATTAACAAATCCATCAAACCATGACGCTTACCGTTTCAGTAATATAGCTATCACATAAACGATTTATAACCCAGATCAGCTGGGCCTGGATTGAGCGGTCTTGTTCCCGATTTCCGTTAAAGGGGTCGGATAATGGGGAACTAGTGCATCCGGCCAGATTTCAACAATCAATCAGGAATTTTTATAGCTAGTAAAAGGATACCGTCCCCTCTACATCATTCGCAATCCTTTTCCAGAAGGGCTATTTTTTCTTGGCCGTCGCTTTTTTAACCGCCGCCTTTTTTACCGCTTTTTTAGGGGCAACCTTTTTCTTTGCCGGGGCCTTCTTTTTCACTACGGCTTTCTTTTTAACCGCAGTCTTCTTTTTTACTGCGACTTTCTTTTTAACCGGGGCCTTCTTTTTAACTGCCGTCTTCTTTTTCACTGCGACTTTCTTTTTAACCGGGGCCTTCCTTTTAACTGCCGACTTCTTTCTTACTGCAACCTTCTTCTTTGCCACTGTTTTTTTCTTCGCGGGCGCTTTTTTCTTGGCACCTGATTTCTTTTTAGTTGCTGACGCACCTGCGGTCGTCATTTTCATTGCGGATTCCTGCAGTTGATTGAATCTAGTGGTAATACCCTGCATCATTTCTTCTGCTGCATCTTCCACCTCACCTATCAGTTTATGAAAGGTCTCGGCCAAATGCGCTTCGGCGATCGATTCCATTACCGAATCGCTGGCATCCGAGGCAGTTTTCGTGATATTTTTTGTCGCACTGGTTGTCGCTTTGGTCGCTTTTTTACTTGCGGATTTAGCCCTTTTGGACACAACATCGAAGCTCTCCTGCATTTCCTGCAGAACAACTTCTCTGGCTTTGTCGATCTCATCGATTATCGTTGACGCGGTAGAGCTGACACTGCTTTTCACTTTATTGAATCCCGACGCGCCGGTTTTTGATTTTTTACCTTTACTGGCCATTATGTGGTCTCTGAGTGATTGGGGAACATCAACGGAAAGTATGATGCATAAGGCCTAAAGTTGACAGGCATATTTTGACAAGTATGGGAATTGTAAAAGCCCTGTTTCCATATAACAATTTACGAAATTTAATCCGACAATTTATATCTGGAGGTCTCCTCCGGGCACTTCAGAGTCGTTTATGTACCACTACGCGAATGACCGCAGTTGGCCGAAGATTGCCTCCTACCAGGATTCTGCGAGGGTCTGCTAGAGCTGAACAACTTCGCGAATCCTTTTCTCTGAAACCGCCAGAATCGTGTAAATAGGGTGCTAGGATTTCCTATACTTAGCCTATATTGAAAAGGCCGGGACAGATGAAAACTGAAAGTAAAAGCGAACTCGTGACAAGCGCCGGCATACCTCATTTGTCATGGATCCCATTATTATCGACTTTACTGTTTTTATACCCGCTGCCCGCGGCATCCCATGGGGGAATCAACAGCATCGGTGGGTTGGTATATCTCTTCTATCTGCTGCTCGCCTTTCCGGCAATCGGGCTAGCCGTGCTGGCCTATGTGCTCAAACGGAAAACACAGAAGCTGAATTTCATTTCGATGGCAATCATGTTGGTGTTGTTCGGCTATGTCGCTATCGGCGTCTTTGGCATGTCCAACCCGTTCTTCTGGGGCGCGCTCAACCCTTGGTTGAACAATGACTCGGCATTGCTCTCCATTTGCTGCCTGTTGCTTCTGGTCATCATCGGCAACTATTTCATCGACAGCCTGAAAGTCCAGTTGTCGATTGTTTGTCTGCTGATAGCAGTGGTTGTATTGCAGGCTTTTCTGACCCCGGGAGCCCGAATTTACTATCCTAATAATCCGTTGTCCGGTGAGAGCGTCGAACTGACGCAGTATGACAAGCAATATGCGGGCTTGCCGGATGGGCGCGTAATTTTCTTCGAAAAGGGAATGCGGGGGAGTCGCGGCAAAAAAACATTGAATATTACGCTGGAGCCGGTCGGTGCCGAGGCCGATGCGTTTAAAATAGTAGCTAGCCACACAAGATCGTCCGGAGACAAGGGTGCAGACAGGTTTTTAGCCGGGCCCTTCAGAAATCCATTTCGTGTGATGAACTTCAAAAGAGAATACGGTGTCGCAAAAATTCTGCCGGACGACTGGAAAGCCACTGATCACATGCTCTATACCGCGACCGCTGGTTACAACTACAAAATGGACTGGATCAGGGAATTACTCAAAAGGGGAGCGAGCCCGAATTATTCGGTCGAATTGGGGTACAACTCGCTCAAGAACGCGGTCGGGCAACATGATCTCGAATTGCTGGGTTTGCTGCTTGCACATGGTGGGAACATCAATCTGAAGTCCGCTGGCGGTAATACTCCGCTACATCGGGCCGTGCACCTTAACATTGGTAATGAAGGCGCATACACGATGATCAAGTTCTTGCTGGAAAACGGTGCCGATGCCGATATGGAAAACGACAAGGGTGAGACCCCGAGAAGCATCGTCGTCGAAAAATATAATACCGCTCATGAAACATCCGCGGGCTATAAAATACTCAAAAAAATTATCCCGCTGTTCGACTCATACTGATAAAAGCGGATCTTTTCAAACCCGCGCCGCAAAGACCTGGACACAACACCTCAAGCGAGCATTCAATATCGATATTACTATCTGCGAAGAATGCGGTGGCCCTCTCTAAGCAAGAGCCTGTATCGAAGACCCTGTGGTGATCAAGCAGATACTTGCCCACCTCAAAATAAGATCGCCATTATAAATGGCGGGTCTTTTTTTGAGAGCCAGGTGTCAGCTTATGGCCGAACCACGAAGCTCAACAGTAGTTATCGAGCGTCTCCTTACGAGAAAGCCGATCCTCGCTAGGGAGGCATAGGCTTCTGCTACCGACCCAACTCGATGGGGACTTTGCGGGAAAAGGGTATTTAAGATTCCTATACTTTCACCCTATCCTTGTATACTGTCTTCAGCCTTTAACAACCAGAACGATCATTTTATGGCCAAGCATAAAGAAACGGTGCGACGCGCTCACGCAACCCAACTAATCCCGGCGTTTCTAGCCTTCTCCTTAGTCATCGCAAGCGAGGGCGCATCAGCAGGATGGCTCGACAAACTAAAAGAACTGATACCTGACGACGAAAAACAGCAATCGTTAAGCAGCGACGACATCAGTGGTGGCCTCAAGGAAGCGCTTCGTGTAGGAACCGAAAACGTCGTCAGCAGTCTAGGTGCGACCGATGGGTTTAACCTCGACCCGCAGATTCACATTCCCCTCCCCGAGAATCTTGTTCAGGTCAAGAAAGTACTGGGCAAGGTCGGCATGGACTCAATGCTGACCGATCTCGAAACTCGCTTAAATCGCGCCGCCGAAATTGCAACGCCAAAGGCAAAGCAACTTTTCATCATGGCGATTAACGATATGACGCTGGATGATGTAATGGCCATCTACAAAGGACCAGAGGACTCGGCGACGCAGTATTTTAAATCCAGGATGTCGGGGCCACTGGCGGTCGAGATGAAACCAATTGTTGACGATAGTCTGGCGGACGTAGGCGCTGCCAAATCCTACGACGAGGTAATGGCACACTACAATTCCGTGCCATTCGTTCCAAAAGTAGATGCGAACCTGGGTGACTATGTAGTGAAGAAAGGCATGGATGGGATTTTCTTCTACCTCGCCAAGGAAGAAGCCGCGATACGTCAGGACCCGGCAGCACGTACGACAGACCTATTGAAACGTGTTTTCGGGAAATAGGCTCTCTCATTGGCCCCGCGTGTAGCAGGAGCTGCTCCTGTCTTGAGTGTCGGTTCCTGGCCGTTTCGAGAAGCCCAGGTAACGCATTTAAGCGTCTCCTTTGGATAAAGCCGACCCTGAAATCACCATCTCCAGTAGCCTGGTTCGACTGTCAGCTCAATCGGTCGCTCGTCATTCAAACAATAGTAACTGGAATGATTGGGGACTGACCCCGTACGAGGCCTGTCCCCAGTTATCCAGTCATTTCCCTTTCACAGCTGTTATTAACTTTTTCGCGGCTGTAAATAGCTTTTTCGCGGCTGTAATTAAGCGGCCCGGGCGACGGAATGTTTCGGTTTCGATTTCGCCTGCTTCGACTTGGCTTTCGCCTTCCTGGCCTTCGCAAGCTTCGCCTTCTTCGTCTTGGGTTTCGCCTTCCTGGCCTTCGCGAGCTTCGCCTTTTTTGCCTTGGCTTTCGCCTTTCTGGCCTTCCTGGCCTTCGCCTTGGCCTTCGCTTTCTTCGCCTTTTTCAGCTCCGCCTTCTTCGCCTTTTTCGCCTTGGCTTTCGCCTTTCTGGCCTTCCTGGCCTTCCTGGCCTTCCTGGCCTTCGCCTTGGCCTTCGCCTTCTTCGCCTTTTTCAGCTCCGCCTGCTTCGCCTTTTTTGCCTTGGCTTTCGCCTTCCTGGCCTTCCTGGCCTTCGCGAGCTTCGCCTTGGCCTTCGCCTTCCTCGCCTTGGCTTTCGCCTGCTTCGCCT
>JBATHL010000371.1:0-9689 GCA_049666745.1 Gammaproteobacteria bacterium | reverse complement strand
GCAAACACCATCCCGATTGCTGGTGCGAAAGAGGACAGGGAGATGATGGAAAGTGCCTTTGAACAGATCAGTGACGCATTACGCGAGGGTGAACTGGTCTGCATCTTCCCCGAGGGCAAGATTACCGATGATGGCGAGTTGAATGTTTTCAGGCCCGGCGTGATGAAAGCCCTCGAGCGGGACCCGGTCCCGGTGATACCACTGGCTCTGCGTGGGCTGTGGGGCAGCTTTTTCAGCCGCGCGCACGGTAACGCGATGAGCCGCCTGTTCCCACGTGGCATGCTGAGCCGTCTCGAGGTGGTAGCCGGCGATGCCGTCGAGGCTGTCACCGTCACGCCGGAGCTGTTACAGCAGAAAGTTGCGCAACTGCGCGGCGAGCGGCGCTAAACACCCATCATCAGCGAAGCGTTTCCGCTCAGTAACCTGGTCAGAAACTTGCAAACCGCATCGACGCGCGCGACATGGCGCAGATCCTCGTGTACGACTAACCAGTAGGTACGTTCTACTGAAATCTGCTCTGGTAGCACCACTTGTAACCTGTTTTCGCACTGCGCCATGAAACAATGCACCAGGCCGAGACCGAGACCATCGAGTATGGCGTTGTACTGCGCGCTGACGTTAGTGCTGCGAAACACGACGTGGGCATTTTTAATCGTAGTGTCGAAAAAACGAAGTTCCGGCATTTCAATCAGATCTTCAATGTAGGAAACAAACCCGTGATGGGACAGATCTTCGAGGCGAGTTATCGGGGCATGATTGGCAAGGTAATCCCGGGTCGCATACAAGCGCAGGCGATAATCGCAGAGTTTCCAGGCAATCAGACGACCACTTTCAGGACGCGAGAAACTGATGGCGATATCAGCTTCTCGCTTGGACAGGCTCATGCGGCGGGTTTCTGCCACCAGCTCGATTTCAATATCAGGATGCTCCCGGCAAAAAGATGTCACATGCCGGGCGATTACCTGTGACCCCAGCGCTTCCGGTGCGGCTACACGCACCGTCCCACCAAGGCTAGCGTCCTTACCCGCAATATCCTGGTAGAGCTGGTTTGATCGGGTTTCTATTTGCTCGGCCAGCGGCAGCAAGCGTAAACCGGCGTCGGTAAGCTGGTAACCATTTGGTGACTTATCGAACAGACGCACATCGAGCTGTTTTTCGAGCGCGGTAATGCGTCGACTCACCGTGGTGTGGTCGACATGTAAGCGCGCGGCCGCACGCACCAGCTTCCCCTGTCGCGAAAGCTCGAGAAAATAACGCAGGTCGTTCCAGTCATACATGTGTAAAAATGCACATTGGATGTGGATTTCAGACTATATCCTTGCATAAATATCTTGTCTATACTGCCCGTCCATTTAGTTACTTTACCCTTGCAGGAGCTATCATGAGCCAGCCAGCCGAAGCCGTATCCTCTGAAATCACCCAGCTTAGCCACTATATCAATGGCGAACACATCGCCGGTACCAGCGGTCGCTTTGGCGATATATTCAATCCAAGCAAGGGCGTAAAAATCAGCGCAGTGCCGCTGGCATCGAAATCCGAGGTCGAAGCCGCGATCGCGGTCGCCGCAGAAGCCTTTCCAGCATGGGCCGCGACCTCTGTACTGCAACGTTCGCGCATTATGGCGCGCTACGTGCAGTTACTTTATAAGCACCAGCATGAACTTGCCACACTGGTCTCGATCGAGCACGGCAAGGTCATCGAAGATGCCATGGGATCTGTGTTGCGCGGTATCGAAGTGGCAGAATTTGCCTGCGGCGCACCGCATGCTCAAAAAGGCGAGTTTTCCGATAATGTGGCGCGTGGAATCGATATCTATTCGATGCGCAAACCGCTCGGTGTAGTCGCCGGCATAACACCTTTCAATTTCCCGGCGATGATTCCCCTGTGGATGGCGGGAATGGCGTTGATTACCGGTAACACCGTGGTGCTGAAACCTTCAGAGAAAGATCCTTCCTGCCCGATTCGGCTGGCGGAATTGTTTGTCGAGGCAGGTGCACCTCCTGGCGTGTTTAACGTTGTCAACGGTGACAAGGAAGCTGTCGATACGCTGCTGGAGGATGAACGCGTCAAGGCTATCAGTTTCGTTGGTTCAACCCCGATCGCGAAGTATGTCTACGCGACTGCAACTGCCAATGGTAAACGCTGCCAGGCCATGGGCGGCGCCAAGAACCACATGTTGATACTGCCGGATGCCGACCTCGAAGATGTCGCCAACGCGCTCATGGGAGCAGCCTATGGCTCAGCCGGTGAACGTTGCATGGCAATTTCAGTCGGCGTTTGTGTCGGTGACGAAGTCGCCGACAAATTAATCGATATATTAAAGCCGCGGGTCGAAGCACTGCATATCGGCTCCAGCCTGGATACCGGTCTCGAAATGGGCCCACTGGTGACCAAAGAACACCGCGAAAAAGTCATTAATTATATTCAGATGGCACAGGATGAAGGTTCACGCCTGGTGGTCGATGGTCGCGATTTTATTTGCGAAGGGCACGAGAATGGCTACTTTCTGGGCGGTTCACTGATCGATAATGTGACCTCCGAAATGCAATCCTACCAGGAAGAAATATTCGGGCCGGTGCTGCAAATCATGCGCGTGGGTTCTTTCGAAGAAGGAGCCGCGCTCGCTACCGACCATCCCTATGGTAACGGTACTTCCATTTTCACCAAGAACGGCGCCGCTGCCCGCACCTTTGCCGATAAGGTTGAAGTCGGCATGGTTGGCATCAATGTGCCGATTCCGGTACCGCTGGCCTTCCATAGCTTCGGTGGCTGGAAATCTTCCGCTTTCGGCGATCACAATCAGTACGGCATGGAAGCTTTACGTTTTTACACCAAGGTGAAAACCGTAACCGCGCGCTGGCTGGATAGCGGACTTGATGCAGAATTCACCATGCCGGTATTGAAATAACGGGTCTGTCGATTCGTTTGCAATCGATTCTATCCCTGATCACCACCCTCATCCTGTTGAGGGTGGTTTAGGTAATCGGCAGCTAATCTCTAATTGCTGAAACCGTAGTCGTAATTCTGTGACCCGCTGGAATCAAATACCTGTGCATGAAACGAGACGATGACGCGATCTTCTGCGCCGTTATAGGGAAAAGGCATGTGCTTGATATGTGACGGGAATATGCACAGCTTGCCATCCTCGGGATATGAATCCCAGGTATTGTCGTGCAGATAAAAATTGCCATAATCACCAAAACCGCCCGCCATGTGTTCAACATGCGGGCCATAGAATCGGGTTACCCCGTTCGGTTGTTCACCGCGATGCGAATCCGGTCCAGTGCTGCAGTCGGCGGCGCGCACGTAATACACCCCGGACCAGGAACAGTTTCCATGCACATGCATTTCGTGAAAGGAATGATTGTTTGATACCTGAAACCAGAGGCCGGTGATACTAACGCGCACCTTTTCTCCCTGTTTCCACAAACCGCTATTGGCTTCCCTGGCTACTTCTACGATTCCCTGGCTTATGAACTCGGCAAGCTCATTCAGTTCGTCATGCAACGGATAATTGCTGAGCAGGTCGTCATGGCTAGCGTAGGCCCCCGATGTACCACGTGGATCGCGCTCACGGTGAGCATAAAACAGTTCGAGCAAGGCCGGGTTCACTTTTTGATAATGCGCGAATCGCTTCGCCAGCATGGTGGTCGGCCATAACTTGATAATGTTAGGATTGGCGGTCACTTTGGGTTTTTTTGCCATAGTCGTTTTTTTTCGGGTTCTTATAAGCGCTAAAGGTAAAGTTACTAGGGCAGCCTGGATCTGGCAAAGCGTTCGCATTTTTTGATATAGGTTGCGGTACTTTGTGGCATCGGTACCCGCGCCCCGGCAATGTAGCTAACCAGTCGCCTGCCTTCCTGGATCAAATCCCGGGCATAGGCTATGCGCATGCGCAGCATTTGATCAGCATCTTCGGGCACCTCGGGCCGGAAGGCATCGAGCAGTTCGCCCAGGGCTACGAAGTTTGGCCATACCTGAAAAATACGCGGATCTTTCTTCATGGTTTCAGCAGCCTGTCGGGCCGCTCTGGCGTAATCAATTATCAGCGCTTCCAGCCCGGTAAAAAACGCCCGGCTGCAGAATACCTCTATCATACAATCGGCGACCTGATCGATTTCGCGCATACTTTGCGCGATTTTGATAAATCGCGACTGGTAGAAGTCAGCGATGGGCATGGTAAAGGCTTTAAAGGGTTCGCCCCAGACTTCGTCGATACCTTCACAACCGCTGTGATGCTTAACCTGTTGCCCCAGGGTCAATGCTTCCTGGAAGCAATCGCTGCACTGGCGCATCAATTCATTGCTGTGACTAACCTGGACACCCAGCTCACCGAGATCCACGATCGCGGTAAACAAATCGGTGGCTCGATTAAACAGTGCACCAGCCAGCATCGCGGCGTTGACGCGCTTGCAATCAGGATTGGTCTCTTTTTCATAAGCTTCGCGGGCAAGGTCGAGGCTACTGCCCGGGGTGTTTATGCCTGCTTCGGTATGGTGGAAAGCACGTCGCGTGAGGCTGTCGATCAAACGTTTCCGATTCGCCAGTGTATCCTGGATTGGCGCATAATAGCGAATCCAGTAACCATCGTAGAAAACATACTCGATAGTGTCGATAACACGCCGGGTGCCATCTGTCGGAGGTGAACTACTTTCGGTAGCGGTGACCATGGAGTCCGCGTGCTGTTTCTGTCATTGGGGATCTGACAATCATAAATCAATCCAGCTACAATGTTATGAATTCTATTGAGGTAATCAATTAAAATTTTGAATACAGGGAAGATGCCTGGCTCATCCTGTGAGCCGTTATCAATTCATAATGGTTCGGGTTAACAAAGCAAACTAGCCATGCCCTTAACTATCCTGAGCTCAAATCGCGTCGAAACCCTGCAGTCGATATTGACGCAACAACTCGTAGCACAGCCGTTGCGTGATCCGTTCGCGCAAGAAGTAATCGTGGTTCCCACCTACGCAATGGCACGCTGGTTAAATCTGCGCATCGCCCAGCAACAGGGAGTTGCGGCGAATATCGATTATCCGCAGGTGGGAGAATGGATATGGACGCTGTCCGGTACGATTCTGCATGACACGCCAAAGCAGGACCCTTACTCGAGAAATGCGCTCAACTGGCAGATATTCAGTCTCCTGCCCGGGTTGCTGGAGCACGAATCGTTTGCGCTATTAGGTCACTATCTGAATGACGATCATAACGACCTCAAGCGCTGGCAGCTGGCGCAACGCATTGCCGAGGCTTTCGATCGCTACCAGCTATATCGACCCGAGAAAATTCGCGCCTGGTCAGCTGGGGATGAGCATCACTGGCAAGCGCGATTATGGCGCAAAATTGTCACTTCCAGGAAACAGGATCATCGCCTCGAAGTTATCGGCAGCGTGATCGACCGCCTCACCGACGACTCTCTACAGGTTGAACTACCCGAGCGTATCAGCCTGTTCGCAATGTCCCGGCTGGCACCGGTGTTCATCGAATTTATTCATGCCCTCGCCGGCAGAACCGAGCTTCTACTGTATCAGCATAACCCGACCGACCAGTACTGGGCCGACCTGGTCAGTGAGAAAGTCCAGGCGCGCAAGCGCTTACACAATCCTGATCATGTTGAGTACTTCGATACCAGTAACAGCCTGTTGGCTTCGTGGGGCAAGCAGGGACAGGCGATGCAGGATCTGTTGCTGGATCTTGGCTCGATCACGGCTACCGAAATCGAGGCTAATCATCCTCCCGGCAATGCCAGTATTTTACAGTGCCTGCAGGGCAGCCTGTTCGAGCTTGAGTCACCGTCCCCGGGAGTGATTATCGACGATTCTGTTTCGGTCCACATTTGTCACAGTCCGATGCGTGAATGTCAGGTTCTGCATAATCACCTGCTTAGTTTGCTGGACCGACATGCCGAACTGTCGAGCGAAGACATCCTCGTTATGGTGCCGGAAATCAGCCGTTATGCACCTTACATCGAGGCTGTTTTTCAGCACGATGCCAGCGGCAAACGCCCCAGCCTGGCCTGGAACATTTCCGATATCAGCGTCAGCGATGGCCACCCGCTGGTCGGAGTATTTTTGCAACTGCTGGGACTGCCCGGCAGTCGCTTTACGCGCTCCGAGGTTCTGGCTTATCTCGAATGTGCTGAAATTCGTAGTCGTTTCGGTATCGAAGCGCAAATGCTCGAAGAAATTTACCAACTGGTCGAATCGGCACAGGTACGCTGGGGGATCGACGCCAGTCAGCGACTCGCCATGGGACTTCCTGCAATTCACGAAAATACCTGGCAACAGGCCTGGGAACGGTTTTTTGCGGGATATTCGATGGCCGATGATGGTCTCTGGCAGGGAATCGCCCCCATCACCGAAATCGGTACCGATAGTGGCATAGCAATAGCGCGCTTGCGTTATCTGTTTGAGCGCCTGGTCTACTGGCGACAAAAACTGGGCAGCGCTGCCAGCACCATTGTGTGGCAGCAACGACTGCACCAACTGATCGAAGAGTTCTTTGCCCCGCGGGTGGTGACCGAGGACCTGCTACAGCCGCTGCGCAATGCGATTAGTGAGCTCGGTCAATCCGATGCCGTCGAATTGAGCCCCGCGCTGGTCAACTACTGGATGGAACAACAGCTGACAACGAACCAGCAGCCCGGATTGCTCTACTCAGGGGGCATCACTTTCTGTGGCATGCAGCCAATGCGCAATATTCCGTTTCCGGTAATCTGTGTGCTGGGAATGCAGGATAATGCTTTTCCACGCAGAGAAAACTCCGCCGAGTTCGACCTGATGCGACAGCAGTGGCGCCCGGGCGATCCACATAAAGGCGATGAAGATCGTTACCTGATGCTCGAAACCTTGCTCTGTGCACGGCGTTATCTCTATTTCAGCTATTGTGGACGCAGTCTCAGGGACAATAGCGAATGTCAGCCGTCGGTGCTGCTACGCGAACTACTCGACTATATAGACAGCTGTTTTGACGCCGCTGATGACGGCCCACGGGTTAGCCAGCAAATATCCAGGGTTCAACCAATGCAGCCATTTTCCAGTAAAAACTTTCAACCAGAGGAGCCCGGTTTTGATCAATACTGGTACGAGACTTCTATTCAACTCGAATCCGGTCGTCCGCTCAGCCAGGCCTCATCCTGGCCACGGGAAAAGCTTGCCCCGATGACAGATTCCGATAACGAAATCGACCTCGCGGCACTGCTGCGCTTTTTTGCCCATCCCATCCGCTATTTTTTCAACTCGCGACTCGGCGTAAGGATTCCAGTGCAGGCAACTTCGACAGACGAAGAAAATTTTACGCTGCAGGGATTACAGAAATGGCAGCTGGGTGAGCGCTTAGCTGAAAACTTTCTGTGCGGCAGTCAGAACGACGCACAGCAGTTCTCGGCAGAAGGCCTGTTACCGCATGGCAGGGCCGCCTATAGCGGCTGGCTGTCATTGCAGTCGGAATACCAGACGTTGCTCGATCAACTGGGTCATTTTCGCCATCTGCCATCGACGAGCAGAACCATCGAGTGCAGCCTTGAAAACGGGCTGTTACTGTATGGAGAAGTAGGAGCCTGTTACGCAGACCTCGGCTTAATGCATTTCAGCGCGAGTAAAACGGTCGGCAGCAGGGCGCTGCTCTCGCTCTGGCTGAATCACCTGGCGTTGTGTGCCACGCAGCAGTTGACGGGCAACGAAATCAGTCAATTGATTATTCCGGCCGGCAAAGGGAAGCGTTTCGAGTTTCTCGATGCGGACAGCGCCAGGGCGTTGTTGGCAAACTATATCCGCCTGTTTCAACAGGGGATGGACTACCCTCTGCCGGTGTTTCCAAACACCAGTTACGCCTGGGCATCACATGCAGACCCCGAAGTCGCTATGAACAAAGCGCTCGCTGCCTGGAAAGGGGGCAACTTCAGGAATTCTCCTCGTGGAGAACGTGAAGACGAATTCATCAGGCTCGCTTTGCATAACTGCGCACCAAACCCCCTCGCCGAAACCATGTTCCAGGAGTGCGCGCGACAAATTTACGCCCCGGCGATCGAACACGGTGGCGACAATGACTAAGGCCAACGTGTTAACAAATCTTGACGCCAGAGCCATCCTGGAGCTTGATCTGCATGGTATCAAGCTCATCGAAGCCAGTGCCGGAACCGGCAAAACGCATACTATTGCCGACCTTTACCTGCGACATATTCTCGATGGCAGGCAGACCTCGCAAATCCTGATTGTTACCTATACCAATGCGGCCACGGACGAGTTACGGGGTCGCATCCGTAAACGACTTTACGATGCGTTGAACATGTTCTACCAACCCGGTGCCGACAAGGACGAACTATTCCAGTTGCTGCTGGAACAATGGCAAGGCCTCGATGAAGCCACCCGTGCCGTGCAACAGCGACGTCTGCAACTGGCCTTACGCAGTATGGACGAGGCTTCGATTTCAACGATACATAGTTTCTGTCAGCGCAGCCTGCAGGAAAACGCATTATCCGGTAACCAGCTCTTTGACAGTAATATGTTGGCCAACGATGATCAGCTCTGGGAAGCAGCCATTAAAGACTGGTGGCGGCGTCAGACCTATGACCCGGATAGCGATACCTGGAATTTGATACGTGATCAACTTCCGGATTTAAACAGCCTGATCGCAACCCTGCTCGAGTTACGCAACAAGCCTTCAGTAAGGCTAATTCCCCCCGCTCAGGACAGCATAGCAAGCCTGTTAGCCCGGTCGCGGCATATTACCGGCTCCTTGCAACAACTGGCACCGCTTTGGCGGCAACACCGCTCCGATATTGTACGGATTGTAACCAGCTCGAAGGTATTGAGCCGCGCCGCAAAACTACCCTATCACCCGCAACAGGTCGGTGCATTTCTCGATGCCGCGGACGCGTTTTTCAATAGCGAAGAAGTGAATTCCGTATTCGAAAACTTTGCCTATTTGGGAGCAACTTGGCTTGAGCAAAACTCGAAACCCAGCAAAAGGGGGCAGGATCCCGAACTGGAGCATGAATTTTTCAAGGCGCTTAACCCGGTCGCGCAATCCTGGCAGAACTTTACCGGCACGATTGCAGCGCAACTGCGTGCCGATGCTTTCCATACTGTCTCCCGACAGGTGCTCGAAAGCAAACGTGAAATCGCCTCACTCGCCTTTCAGGACCAGCTATCGTTGTTACTCGAAGCACTTGAAGCAGGCAGCGGTGAGGCCCTCGCAGAGAAACTCAGGCAACAGTATCCGGTTGCGATGATCGACGAATTTCAGGATACCGATACCATTCAGTACAAGATTTTCAAACATATTTATATGTCCCATGAAAAGGCAAACCTGACCCTGATCGGAGATCCCAAACAAGCGATATACAGTTTCCGCGGCGGTGATATCTTTACTTATATGCAGGCCAGGCAACTTCCCGGGGCAACCCTGTTCGGTCTACAGACAAACTGGCGTTCCCAGCCGCGGCTGGTGCAGGCAACCAACACGCTTTTTTCACATCGGGCCGAAGCATTTATTTATCAGGATTCAATCGCTTTTACCGCAGTCGCATCGGTGACGCAAAATGAAAACCATGAACTTCGTTTGCAGGATCAGGCTGCAACCGCAATGACCCTCGGAAGCCTGGCGTACCAGTATCGCGATATCACCGTTTTGCACTACTCGCCCATCGATAGTCGCAGATTGCCGAGCCGCTTTTTCGAGCAGGTCGG
>JBATHL010000370.1:0-5261 GCA_049666745.1 Gammaproteobacteria bacterium | reverse complement strand
TGATCGAGCACGGTTGGAAATCCGACCGCACCGAGGAAAATGGCATCGAACGTGGAGAGCTGCGCGATACCATCCTCGGGCATCATCGCACCGGTTTCGAGATAGCGCTCGCAACTCCAGTCGAAATGTTCAAATTCAAAATTGATATCATATCGCGGCGCGAGGATTTCGAGCACCTTGAGGCCCTCGGGAACGACCTCCATGCCAATCCCGTCACCGGGAATGACCGCAATACGATATTTGGAACCAGGCATTAAATCTTCTTCTCTTTCGTCATGCCCGCGAAAGCGGGCATCTTGTAAATTATGTCGACAATTGTCGGAGATTCCCGCTTTCGTGGCGGTCCGACGAATCGGAATGACACTCGCGCCTAGCCACCGAGGAACAGTTCGCCGACCTTGGGATTCTTCAACAGGTCGTCACCCTTGCCGGCGATAGCAAGCACACCTGATACAAGTACATAGCCGATATCGGCGAATTCAAGACCTTTCTTGGCGTTTTGTTCCACCATGATGATGGTCTTGCCCTCGTGATTTTGCAGGTCATCGAGGATATCGAACACCATGTCGATGAAACGCGGTTCGAGGCCGATCGAGGGTTCGTCCACCAGCAGAACTTCGGGATTCATCACCAGCGCACGCGAGATTTCAAGCAGCCGACGTTCGCCCCCGGACAACACCCCGGCCTTGTGTTTGCGTCGCGCGGCCAGGCGCGAGTACTTATCGAAAACCTGCTCTGCAGCGAGTTTGGCCTCCTGCGGTTTATCCTTCAGAAAGCCACCCATCCACAGGTTCTCTTCCACCGTCATGGCTGGAAATATCGACTTGTCCTGCAGGATATAGGCGATGCCCGCTTTGGCCAGTTTTTGATTGGGCGTCATGCGGGTAACATCCATCATGTCACTACCGGAACCGATTTCGATGGATCCGGAGAAAATCCGGTTAAAGCCGAAAATCGCATGCAGGATGGTGGATTTGCCGGCGCCGTTGGGACCAATCAGGCACAGCGACTGCCCCTTGCCCACGCGCAGATCGAGATCATGCAGGATTTCCATTTGCCCATAGCCCGCCACCAGGTTCCTGATCGAGACATGTGACTCGTTGCCGGCCAGTTCATCGAGTTGTTCCAGGCTGATATCTTCAGCAATTGCCGCCGCCTGACGGGTGACTTCCTCGACCGATATAACCGAGTCGACGCCACCGCCATGGTAGCCGCGTGTTTTTTCGTTATCGGTCATTTAATGCGCTCCCAGATAGGCATCGATGACGCGCTGGTCATTCTGAATTTCGTCCGGGGTACCCTCGGCCAGCATTTCGCCATGCGCCAGGCAGTAAATAGTTTCGGCCATATTCATGATCACACGCATGTTGTGCTCGATCACGAACAGGGTTATCCCGAACTCGGTATTGGCGCGCCTGAGCCGGTCGATGAGGCCATTAATCAGGGTTGGATTGATGCCGGCGGTCGGTTCGTCGAGCAACAGACAGGTCGGTTCATTCATCAATGCCATCGCAAATTCGAGCAATTTCTGCTGACCGAAAGACAGGTCACCGCTTTTCAGCATTCGTTTTTCGTACAAGCCCACGAATTCGAGCAAATGATCGGCCCTTTCGTAATCTTCCTTAGTATAGGTTTTCAGTGCATCCCAGATACTCATCTTGCGATGCGGCAACGATATCAGCATATTCTCGACACCGTTCATCGCGCCGTAGATTCGGGTCTGCTGGAAGGTGCGCAGCAGTCCACGGCGTGCTATCTGTTGCACCGGCAAGCGTGATATTTCCTCGCCTTCAAACTGAATCGAACCCTCGTCAATCGGGTGATAGCCGACGATAGAGTTGAATAAAGTGGTCTTGCCCGAACCATTGGGTCCGATCAAACCGGTAATGGCGCCGGATTTGACCTTCATCGAGACATCCTTGTTCGCCACCACGCCACCAAAGGCTTTGGACACCCTGCGTACGTCTATAATTGCGGTCATTCGGTTTCTCCCGCAATCTTTTCTTCCACCTTGATGCCGAACAGGTGCGGGTGTTTATGCATTAACCAGCCCATCACGCCATCCTGAAAATAAACCACGGTGACCACGATAAGCGCACCAAGCGCGACCCATTGCCAGCCGAGAAAATAATTCCAGGTCACTTCCTTGATCACGTGAAACAATATCGCACCAATAACAGGCCCCCATAGAGTGCCCTTGCCGCCGAGCAGCACGCAGACCACCATGAAAATACCCAAATTGATCGTCTGGTAGGCAGATTCGAGCGGTTCAAAATGAATCAACTGAAAGGCCGAAATACCGCCGGCCATGCCGACAAAAAAAGCGGCCATCGCCCAGGTGTAGAGCTTGTAGCGTAGCGTATGAATACCCATCGCATCGGCTTTTTCCTCATCGTCGCGAATCGCGTTGATCGCGGCGCCAAATCGCGTGCCGTAAAGCCACTTCACGAAAACAAAAACACCGACGCCGACTGCCGCAAACAGAAAGTAAAAGAATATTTTGCCGGTATCGAGATCACCGGGATACACCGGCAATGCAATACCCTGTCCGCCGCCAACCCAGTCCCAGTTGGATACCAGCTCACCGGCGGCGATGGCCACGCCGAGCGTGCCGATCGCGAAATAGGGTCCACGCAAACCAAAAGTGAGATAGCCGACTATCACCGCGGTGAGGGAGCAGAAAAGGCCGGCCCCGATGACTCCGAGAAACAACCCGCCAAAATACTGCACATCGGTAAATTTATAGATGCCGCCGCCCGCAGCATTAGTGTAATCACCGACATCGTAGACCAGTCCGATACAGATCAGGGCCGCGACATACATACCGGTACCGTAAAAGAATATGTTGCCGAGCGAGTTATAACCCATTTGCCCACCGGTCATATCCCAGGTCAACGCCACGATAATCATCAGCCACAGGGTTGCGAGCTGGGTACCAAAGTTGGGGAATACAAAAGGCGCCAGGAAGGTAGCAGCCAAGATCAGCGAATATAAAACAGTTTTATTTTTTGTCATTGTCATCGCCTACTTCAGTACCTGCCGGTTACGTCGCTGCTGAATCAGTCGAACCAGTAACACCAACAGTAACAACAGCACCGCGATCGCCTGCTGATAACCGATACCGAAGATATGCGCACCATATTGCTCCGCAGCACCGATACCAAGACCCGCCGCGATGACCCCCGGCAAATTACCGAGGCCGGCAGCAGTGACGATAACAAAAGCTCGAATCGAGTAGGAGATGCCGTAAAACGGCTGAATCACCCAGACCATCACGATGATGGCCCCGGCGGCGCCACAAATTGCCGAATTCAACGAAAAGGTGAATGCATAAACCTTTTCGGTGTCTATACCCATCACCCTCGCCGCGCGAGCATCCTGTGCAGTCGCTCGAATCGCCTGGCCCATGCGGCTCGATTTCATGAAAATAATAACGCCTGTCGCCAATACCGCCGCCATCAGTACGCCAATCAGTTTGGCGATCGGCAGGTCGATAAGTCCGTCGGCAAAATGCAGTGTGGGGTAGCCGAGATCGACGCTCTGGGTATCCGAGCCGAACAGCAGGTTGAGAATTTGCGCCATCATGATCGCAAGGCCGAAGGTTGCCAGCAACGAGGTGAACAAATCGCGTTCGATAACGCGTGAAATGACCAGTTTATAGACCACCCAGCCGATTCCCCACATCACCACGAAGGCCACCGGAACCCCCAGCAAGGCCGGGAATCCGTGCTGCACCAGCCACCAGGAAACGTAGCCACCGGAGATGACAAAGTCGCCCTGGGCCAGGTTCTTGACGTTCATCACGCCCCAGACCAGGGCGAGGCCATAGGCGGCGAGCGCAAACAACGCACCGACCATGATTCCATCGAGAACTATTTTCAGATTCACGATCGGAAATTCAAACAGCAGGGAAATATTGCCTAGAATCTGGTCCATGGAAATAAGGATACTCGCTGGATACTAAAAAAAACGGGATGCCAGCAAAGCCAACATCCCGTTTAGCTAGAGATTACTGCCCAACCACTTAATTACGTGGCCAGTTCAGCTTGTGCGAAGCAAATTCAGAGGGGGCAACCACGTTATATTTGCCGTTCTGGATCTGGCGCAACACCATCGGCTTGGCGATATTATTACCCGCCGCTGAAAACTTGATGCCACCGTAGAAAGTCATCATATCGGTCTTGGAGATCGCATCACGTACTTTTTCCTTATCCAGCGATCCGGCGCGCTCAAAAGCGTCCTTGTATACATAAACCGCGGCGGATGCCTGTGCAGTCTGGTAAGGCACCTTCTTGGTTTCGTACTCGGGATAAGCCGCCTTGAAACCCTTCTCATACTGTGCCGCGGAACCGAATAATTTGTCTTTGTATGCCAGGGTTTCCGACCACTGTGTAGAGCACAGAAAATCATTTGCAGCGTCGCCGAACTTGCCGGTAACGTCAGCCGCTTCACAATGGGTAATCGCAATCATCGGCACCTTGATGTTTTGCTCGCCGATTTGACGCACGGCAGTTGCTGCACCCTTGGAGTGACCGCTAACAATGAGCACGTCGGGCTTGAGCAATTTAACCTTGGTCAGAATGGCACTCATATCCGACAGGTCACGCGGCAATTTCTCGTCGATCACAACCTTCATGCCGAGTTTGGCCGCATCCTCAGATACACCAGCGCGGATATCCAGTGAGAAAGGATCGTTTTCAACCGCGATAGCAACCTTGATCGAAGATACCGATCTACCACTTTCCTTCGCCTTTTCAGCTGCCAGCGAAATAGCGGAAGCGAGGTACTGCTCGGAAGTCGATAGTACCGCGAACAGGTACTTGTAGCCCTTGTTGAACAGCGAGCGTGACGCACCCTCGGCTTCGACCATTGGAATCTTGTATTTTTCGGTGACCGGCGCGATGGCCTTGGTCATGCCGGAAGAATACGGCCCTAGCATGTACTGTACCTTGTCCTGGCTGATCAGGCGTTCCGCCAGGGTTGCACCCCGGTCGCCCTTGGATTCGTCATCGTAGTAGATAACCCTGAAGTTGTAGCATTTGCCATCGATCTTGACACCACCATTTTCCTTGATTTTGGTGATCGCGTACTCATAGCCATTCTTGGCATGAACACCGTTGGTGGCGTACTTGCCGGTCAGCGATATGGCAGAGCCGATTACAATTTCACCACAGTCTGCGGCGAGACTGCTCTGGGAAAATAGAAGGGTAGTTGCTGCTATCAGTGTCGATAGCATGGATAGTTTTTTCATGATGCTCCTC
>JBATHL010000369.1:0-1976 GCA_049666745.1 Gammaproteobacteria bacterium | reverse complement strand
GGCGCAGGCTCATGGTGCGTTCGCCCCAGTCCGGCGGATAGGACAGGCCGATTGAGTAGCCGGTACGATTTTCCTTGTGGAAGCCGTGTTTTTCCAGCGTGTCGAAAAATGCGATGGCGACGTCTTCGCAGAGATTCCCCGGTTTCGCTTTTTCGAGCCCCGCATGCATCGCGTCGAGGACCGCGGTTTCGGCATCGAGGTATTTTTGCGGTGGTGTTCCGAGCGAGATCGTACGCGATAGCGGACAATGATAGCGCTTGTGACAGCCGCCAATCTCGAAGAAGGTGATATCACCCGGTTTCAGTTTCGAATTATCCCAGGTCAGGTGCGCCGCGGTTGCATCCATTCCGGTGGGCAACAGCGGCAGTATCGCCGGATAATCCCCCCAGTATTCGTCTTTGCCGACTATGCCGGTGCGGAAAATTTCTGCAGCCAGTACGTTCTTGGCGAGCCCCGGTTCGATGATCTCGTAAATACGCGCGTGCATGGTTTCGACAATGCGCGCCGCGCCGCGCATATAGGCCAATTCCTGTTCCGACTTGATGATGCGCTGCCAGTTGACCAGCGCGGTGGCATCGAGCAGGGTCGCGGCGGGTAAATGGGTTTGCAACGAACGAAACGCGGCTGCCGAAAAATAATAATTTTCCATCTCGACGCCGATTGAAACCCGGTCGAGTTTCAGCTCCGTCAGCACAGTGGATAAATGATCCATCGGGTGGCAGACATCGGACTGTACGAAGTGGTCCGGGTACCTGAGGATATTCTCTGCATCGAGATAGGTGGTACGCACCGCGCCTGGCGCATAGATGCCGCGCCCCCACCAGATCGGTTCCTGGTCATGCTGTACGATAACGCATTGGTGAGTGTAGAAAGACCAGCCATCGTAGCCGGTGAGCCAGGCCATGTTCGATGGGTCGACCACAACCAGGCAATCGATGCTGGCGGCCGTCATCGCGGCGCGGGTTTTATCGAGCCGCACGGTGTATTCGGCCAGTGAAAAATTCAGTTTTGCGTCTTTAGGCATGATTTACTTTTCTAGGTGACGAAATTGGTGCCGGCCTGGTGTTGCCGGCAACGCTGGTAGGCTAAAGTGGCAATCGCGGTATCCTGGATGCCGGTGCCGGTCAGGTCGCACAGGGTCGTATCGTCGCTGTGTTGACGACCGTTCAGCTGGTGCGCAATCACCTGGCCGAGCTCCGGGAATTCGGCAGACGGTTTCACCAGCTGTTTTTCGATCGCATGGTGCAGTTCACCCAGCACCCTGACCTGCGACAGGCGATCACAGAAATACTGTGCCTGGTCAGCGATGATGGCGGGATCGATTTCATTTTTATGTTCGCTATCGGAGCCCATCGCGGTGACGTGTTGCCCGGCAACAATGTGTTCAGGCAGCAGTATTGCCTGCGTCGATGGTGTCGTGGTGACGATGATATCGGCAGCGCGGGTAGCGCTTGCTATATCCGGACTGGCGGTGACTTCAATGCCGATGCGGGCGCTTAGTTCCGCGGCCCTGGACCGGGCCTTGTCGAAATCGCGAGCCCAGATAGTGGCCGAATCGATATCGCGCACCAGGGTCAGGGCTTCCAGTTGCAGTCCGGCCTGTACTCCGGCGCCGAGAATTGCAGCCCTGCGGCTGTCGGCGCGGGCCAGGTACTTGGCCGCTACCGCGCCGGCCGCGGCGGTACGGATGTCGGTTAGATAGCCATTGTCGAGCAGCAGTGCTTCGACCATACCGGTGCGGGTGCTGAACAGCACCATCAGGCCGTTGACGCTGGGCAGGCCCAGCTCGGGATTGTCGAAAAACCCGGGGCTTATCTTGATGGCAAGACTGTCGATGCCCGGTATGTAGGCGGTTTTGACATCGATTTCACCATTGTTTTCGATGATGTCGAGACGCATGATCGGCGGCATGATAACTGACTTGGTCGCCAGTGCATGAAAAGCTCCCTCGACGCACTCGATCGCATCCAGGTCGA
>JBATHL010000368.1:0-6325 GCA_049666745.1 Gammaproteobacteria bacterium | reverse complement strand
GCGCGCAACATCCCTGTTGCGCAGCCTCCAGCAACAAGGTACCAATGCTCACTCCTTGGATAGTCAGCCATCTCGGGAGGAAGATCACAAAAGTGTAGCGAGGCATGGATGCCGAGCTCCAAGCGGTCACATGGATGTGCCAAACGGCGTTTTTTGCCGTTTGGGAGCGCCTTTTGTGGACTTACTCCCGAGGTAGCCTTGGCACATCAGTGGATCTGTGATCGCTACTTACTCTGGATAGCAGTGCAGGCGAACGGGGATGACTGCTTGCAACTTAAAGGCAGGCTTCGAACAGGGCCCGGGTGTTTTCCTGGGTCATCTCGACCGGGTTGCCGCCAACGCTGGGATCCTTGAGCGCGGAACTGACCAGCCAGTCGAGGTCCGGATCGGTAACGCCGAGTTCGGTCAGGTTGGCCGGGATACCCAGTGACGCGTTCAATTCATTCACGTAATTGTAGAAACCGTCGAAACCACCGTCGATTCCGAGGTAGGCAGCGAGCGCTTCGATACGTGTTTCGATCGCGGCACGATTAAACTTGAGTACCGGTGCCATAACCACCGCGTTCGTGGTGCCGTGGTGGCTGTTATAAAACGCGCCGATCGGATGTGACAGGGCGTGAATTGCGCCGAGTCCTTTTTGAAATGCGGTGGCACCCATGGCGGCGGCCGACATCATATGTGCACGCGCCTCGATATCGCTGCCGTCGGCATACACGCGGGGCAAATTTTCCTTGACCAGGCGCATGCCTTCGACGGCGATTCCCTGACTCATCGGGTGGTAGTGGGGCGAACAATAAGCTTCCAGGCAATGTGCAAACGCATCCATGCCGGTACCGGCAGTGATGGCGGCTGGCATGCCGACCGTCAGTTCGGGGTCGCAGATAACTACCGCGGCCAGAAGTTTCGGATGGAAGATAATTTTCTTTTCATGGGTCTCCGAATTGGATAGAACGCCGGCGCGTCCCACTTCGGAACCGGTACCGGCCGTGGTCGGTACCGCGATAATCGGTGCGATCTTGTCAGCATCGGCGCGCGTCCACCAGTCACCGATATCCTCAAAATCCCATACCGGTCGGGTTTGTCCGCACATCATGGCGATTACCTTGCCGAGATCGAGGCCAGAGCCGCCGCCAAAGGCGACAACACCGTCATGCCCACCTTCGTTATAGGCTTCAAGTCCCAGGGCGAGATTCTTTTCATTCGGATTGGGGTCGACTTCGGCAAACATCGCCTTACCCAGGCCGGCCTGGTCCAGCAGCTTGAGTGTGTTCTGCGTAATCGGCAAATTTGCCAACCCGCGATCGGTAACCAGTAACGGCTTGCGCATGCCGGCGTTATTGCAGGCGTCGGCGATTTCGCTAATGCGACCCGCGCCAAATCGAATTGCGGTAGGGTATGACCAGTTGCCGGTAAGTTGCATGTTTTCCTGTCTCTAATAAATGTGAGTGATTGTTAAGCGCGTTCAAAGCCGCGATTGACTTCGTATTCGGTGACCTTGCTGTCGAAATCTTCCTGTTCCCATTGCGCGGCGCGCACGTAGTGATCCACGACATCTGCGCCCATCGCGTCGCGCAGCATGGTTGATTTTTTCAGCGCCAGGGTTGCCTGTGCCAGGGTGGCAGGGATTTCGCGTGCTTTACGCGCCTGGTAGGCGTCGCCCTTGAATTCTTTTTCCAGCTCCAGTTTTTCTTCGATGCCGGCAATCCCTGCGGCGATCTGTGCGGCTATCGCGAGGTAAGGATTCAAATCACTACCACCGACCCGGCATTCGACGCGCACGTTGCGCGTACCGTCGCCGACTACCCGGTAACCCGCGGTGCGGTTGTCGAGTGACCATATGGCCTTGGTGGGTGCAAAAGTACCCGCCACGAAACGTTTATAGGAGTTGATGTAAGGCGCCAGGAAAAAGGTATTGTCGCTGGCGTACTTTAACAGGCCGGCGACATAGTGACGCATCAGCTCGGACATGCCGTACTCGGCATCCGCGTCAAAAAACACGGGATCACCGCCGGTCGATACCAGCGACTGGTGTATGTGACTGGAAGACCCGGCCGCATCGTGACTCCACTTGGCGAGAAAGGTTACCGCGTGATTATTCAGGAACGCGATTTCCTTGACCGCATTCTTGACCAGGCAATGGTTATCGGCCATTTCCAGCGCATCGCTGTAGTGCACATTGATTTCGGCCTGTCCGGGATCGGCCTCGCCCTTGGTATTTTCAACTTTTACACCGGCAGCCTGCAACCCGTTACGGATCTGGCGCATCAGGCCCTCTTCCTTGGTAGTTTGAAATATATGGTAGTCCTCGTTGTAGGGACTGATCGTGGTCATGTCGCGGTAGGATTTGTCGCGTAACTCCTCGAAACTTTCACGGAAGACGAAGAACTCGAGCTCGGTCGCCACCGCAGACGCCAGCCCCATCGCCTGTAAGCGAGCGATCTGGTGTTTCAATATCGCGCGCGGAGAATGCGCCACCGGCGCATGGCTGTGATGATCGATCAGATCGCACAACACCATCGCTGTTCCTTCCAGCCAGGGTATCAAGCGCAGGGTAGTTATGTCGGGTTTCATGACATAGTCACCATACCCCGCGGCCCAGCTGGTGGAGCTATAACCGTCCACGGTATACATTTCGAGATCGGTCGCCAGCAGGTAGTTGCAGCAGTGGGTTTCCTCCCAGGCACTTTCAAGAAAGAAATCGGCGTGAAAGCGTTTACCCATCAAGCGCCCCTGCATATCGGGCAGAGCGGTTATTACGGTGTCGATTTTGGCGGACGCGACCAGTTCCTTAAGCGCTTCCAGTGTCAGATTACCAGGCATGGCAGTAGTTTGATCCAGGTTGATAAAGGAGTAGACAATCGCTGCCAGCTGCGTCGTTTAACAGGTTCGAGGCAACATTGGCAGGCATAATAATTGTCGCCAGCATCTTTCCATTATCGCCAGGCACAGTCAAGCCGGACAGGCATGTTGCCGGTCCGGCATGGCTGAATTAAGTGTTCCGGTTAGTGCTTAACCGAACTGATCAAATTGCGGAATGTGTTGATGAAGGATTGTTCCAGCTTTTGTTGGCGCTCATAGCGCTCGCGTTCGAGCTTGGCGCGCAGGCTTTGACGCCGGCGTTCTACCTTGCTATTGCCAAAAGCACAACTGGCAACCTGGGTATAGGTCTTGGACAGGCTGTTATCAGTTGTGTCCAATGCATCGATTCCAGTATAGGTGGTGTCGTCGTTCATCGATGTTTCCCGTTAGTGAGCAGGCTATTTTATCTTTAAAATGACCTGAAACCTTGCGCCAGTGCTCATTTTCAATACAGGAGCATTTACCGCAGGTTTTTGTGAAAAATTTCACTGAATTGATAAAAACGGCGCCAGAGAGGGGTTTCCGACCGGATCGGTAAGCCTGTAACCCCATATACTGGCATTTATGTTGTCGAAGGCTGTGTCGATGAATGAGATTTACTGTTTGACGATAAATCCCCCAGAGGCGGCGTCACCTGCAGGATGCCGATTGTATAGTTCCGATGAGCACATTATTCTACGCGGGTTTAAAACCTGTCGTGACGGCAAACGAATGATCCTGAAATTTGACGAAAAAACCTGCCTGCTGCTGATTGATGTACAGGTCGGGGTTAACGTATTTGAGTACTGGGGAGGCCGCGATGGCCGCCGCAACAACCCGGATGCCGAACAAAACATGCAGGCTTTGCTAGCCGCGTTTCGCTCGGCCGGCCGGCAGGTCGCTTTCACGGTGCACGATTCGCGGGAAGCCAATTCGCCGCTGAAGTTATCGCTCGACACCGGTGCCCAGCTTGCGGGACTCGAGCCTGCCACGACAGATATCGTCGTCGTCAAGGATGTCAACAGCGGCTTCATCGGCACCTCACTCGAAATTCAGTTGCGCCGGGCAGGTATCCAGCGTCTTGTCGTGGCTGGGTTTTTTACCAATATTTGTGTCGAAACCACGGTGCGTATGGCCGGTAACCTGGGTTTCGACACTTACCTGGTGGCAGATGCCTGTGCGACGACGAACCGGGTAGGTCCCGACGGTATCGACCATGATCCCGAGCTGGTACACCAGATGTCGGTGGCCAGTATGCATGGTGAATTCTGTACCGCTATCTCGAGTGAAGACGCGCTGGCGCTGTGCAGCGCTGACCTGCCATCGCTCGAGCGTTGCCAGGGAAACGAGTGAACTACGGGGTTGCCTCGATGACCGCGCCGTTGCGTCGGGTCGCGCTGCGCCAGCCCGGGGTAGCAATGCAGCAGGCGGACGTGGCAACCTGGCATTACGGGCCGAGTTTCGACAAGGACAGGGTCGAGGCCGAGCACGCGGCTTTTACAGGGCTATTGGAAAAAAAGGACGTCGAAGTTCTGTGGATGAATCGGGACTCTGCTATCGCCGATGCGGTATTTACCTATGACGCTTCCCTGATGACACCGGGCGGCGCAGTCCTGATGAAACCGGGTAAGCCACTGCGCGCGGGAGAACAGGAACTGCATCGTCATTTTTACGCGCGGCATGGGATACCGGTCATCGGTGAAATATCGGGCGACGGGCATGCCGAGGCGGGCGATACGCTGTGGCTGGATGAAAAAACACTGGCAGTCGGTCGAGGCTTTCGTACCAATCAGGCGGGCATCGATCAGCTCACGGCACAGCTGGCAGAATTCAGTATCGAGGTCCACGCCTTCGACCTGCCGGTTTATTACGGCGCAGCGGCCTGTTTACACCTGATGTCGTTGGCGAGCCTGGTCGACAGCAAGGTGGCTGCTATCTGTAAGCCACTATTTCCGGTAGGGCTCTACCAGTTAATGCAAAGTATGGGCTTTAGCTTGATCGAAATCCCTTACGATGAATATGAAATGAGCGTTACGCTGAGCGGTAATATTCTGGCGCTTGCGCCCGGTGAATGCATCATGATCGATGGCTTTGCGCAGACGCGGAAGTTATTGCAGGAAGCTGGCATCAATGTGCAGGTGTTCACCGGTGATGCTCTGTGCATTGGTTGCGAGGGCGGTCCGACCTGTATGAGTCGACCCATTTATAGAAGCCAGTAGTATCGATAGCTAATCCAGCGTTAAACGATAAAAGGGGCCAGAGACAAATGCGGCTGGCTATCGTTTTTTACCCATCCTGTTTGAATTCTTAATCGATCCTGACCCCGATGCTTGCCATTACTTGAAGTATCGCGCAACGCTATGATATGTTGCCTGCTCCTTTACCTGAACAGAGTCTCAGACGATGAAATGGAATCTTTATCCTTTGCTATCTGCACTTGGCTTATCGCTGTTGTTGCCAGCGGTAGCGCAAGACGCCGGAACACCGACAGCTCAACTACTGTAGGATGCTTATACCGGCAAAGCCTACTCTCCTTATGCCAGGCGGAATTTTCCGGAAAGGCCGCTCTGGGGTGACTCCCATTTACACACCAGCTTATCGATGGATGCCGGACTATTCGGTAACCGTCTATCGCCGACCGAAGCTTATCGTTTTGCACGTGGCGAAGAGGTGGTAAGTTCGACGGGCCAGGCCGTGCGGCTGGGTCGCCCGCTGGACTGGCTGGTTATCGCCGACCATTCAGACGGCATGGGCCTGGTGGGTGATATCGCCAGCGGTAAACCGGCATTGCTGGCCTATGAACAGGCGCGACGCTGGAACCAGGGAATGGCGGAGGGTGGTGACGCAGCCGTTGCCGCCGCGTTGGATCTGATCGGTACCTTCTCGCAGGGCAAGATGGACCCTGAGATGTTCGCCATGTATTCACCGGGTGCGAAGATCTACAAGAACCTCTGGGAAAAAGTTATCGCTGACGCCGAGGCTTTTAACGACCCGGGTAAATTCACTGCGCTTATCGGGTTTGAATGGACCTCGTTGGTGAAGGGCGCCAACATGCATCGCGTCGTCATCATGCGCGATGGCCCGACTCGCGCGCGACAGGTTGTGCCCTACACGACCCAGGCTCCGGTTGGATCACCAAATCCGCGTGATCTGTGGAAGTACCTGGCCCACTACGAAGAAAAGACCCAGGGTGAAATCCTCGCGATCGCGCACAACGGTAATCTGTCCAACGGTATTATGTTCCCGCTCGAAGCCCAGTGGGAAGGCACGAAACTGGACGATACCTATGTCACCGAGCGCATCAAGTGGGAACCGCTCTACGAAATCACCCAGATCAAGGGTGACGGCGAGGCGCATCCTTTCCTGTCACCTGACGATGAGTTTGCCGACTATGAAAACTGGGACATCGGTAACCTCGATGTTTCCGAAGCCAAGACCGACGCCATGCTGGCGGGTGAGTATGCCCGTGAAGCGTTAAAACGTGGAT
>JBATHL010000367.1:0-2374 GCA_049666745.1 Gammaproteobacteria bacterium | reverse complement strand
ACCGAGTAGGTCATGATGAGACAATACACGGCCAATACTCCCAACTGCTCAATGGAACGACGTGTTTTTTCGGTAACACCGAGATCATAGTTCTTTGCATAACGAGCAACATTTTTAATTTTTTTGGCAATGTCAGGATAAGCGATCAGTATGCGTACCATGGCATCGACTTCGGTAGATTCACCTTTGTAAACCTGTTGAATCCTGTCAGCCACCGAGGGCAATTCGGGCAACAGAATGCTTTTGTCCATCAGGTTATGGTACAGATGGTTAACAATGGAATTGTCTTCGTCGTCGTCGGTGAACAGGGAATGCACACTGATGTCAGCCACGGACGTCTCCGATAATTGCGCAAAATCAACAAACTGCTGAGTGTCGATTTTCATGTAATCGACAGGCCCAAGCGCTGTTACGTCATAGATACAGGGTCGCAATTGAGCGACAGGTTTTGGTTCCTGGGTCTCATCGACCGTTATGACCCTGGTTTTACCATCGCTAGCGTTAAGTGAAACTTTGCCTTTGATGATATACAGACTGGTGTTTTCGGTCGAACCGCTCCTGAGGAGTAATTCCTTGTTTTGGGCAGTAAATACTTCGAGCTGATTGGCGAGTGCTATCAGGTGGTTCTCGGGTAACTCAGAAGTCACCTTGATTCGCCGCAGCGTAGAAGTATCCGGTATCCTGGTTTCGATCATGTCCATTCATTTGATTATTATTGACAATGAATTTTATGACGCCGACAGGAAATAGTAAAAGGGGGCGCACATTTTTTTACCAAATGGGCACTCCCCTTTTTTCACCTCACCACTGTCGATGATGTTTTCCAGGGATCGCTTACTGCTCGATGCGGGCGTTCAGCATATCGAACAGCAAATGCGCATGCTCGGCAGCCGTGCTCCCCAGCTGGGTAAGATAACCGCCATCAATCTGGGTTATAAAGCCACCCTCAAACAGGCGTTCTGCCGCCGCAATCACTGAGGGGTCAGCCGTTTTGTGAATCTTGATACCGTCGAGATTAGTGGCCGACTTGTACAGCATCAGTACTTCCAGCTCGGCTCGGTTTTCTGGTGTATATGACATATCGATACCTGAAGTTTCCAGCAACATCGCCCGGGGCTGGCAATTCTTACATTAAACCCGGCTTTTATAAATCATTTATGCGGGCAGCAATCCCATCACCACCGACAGAAAAGGTGAGCTGAATCAGGCTGTCAGCGACCTGCATAGCCCTTTTTGCACCCGAAATTGCAAAAAAACCCAGCACACAATCATTTTATTAATAGCCGACCGGTTCGCAAAAAATCGCAGAAATTTGATGTATCATCAGCCCCCTGATAATGTACTGAATTCAAAACAAAAAATAAAACGAATGGCCGAGTCGGGTAGCCCTCCAAAATCGATAATTGAATCCATGGAACTGGTTCGGCTGCCCAGTCCCCCGCATATTCTCAGTAAATTGCTTGATGTTTGTCATGACCCGGATAGCTCAACCGGCGACCTGGCCGATATAATCAGCTTCGATGCCGCCCTCACCAGTAAGTTGACAATGGCCGTGAATAAGGCCGCTTTTGCGATAGATCTGCCGATAAATAACCTGGAGAAAGCGGTAACTTTGATAGGTCATGACAAGGTGAAATCCATGGTTATCACCTCGTCAATTCAGCAGCTTTTTGCCGGCCTGATTAATTCGCAAAAGGTATTTTTATACAATGCCTGGCTGGATTCCCTGTATTGCGCCGTGTTCGCCAGGGATATCGCTATCGCCATAGAGTATGAACATCCCCAGGATGCTTACCTTGCGGGTTTACTGCATGATGTCGGCCAGATCGTTTTTGACGCCAAGCATCATGACCAGTATGTCAAAATCATAAATGCCAAAACCGAAGCTGAAACAATCGCCCAGGAAATCTCGAAGTACGGCGTCAGCCATACCGAGCTGGGCGCCGCCATACTGGAACAATGGCCCAGCCTGAGCCCTTCGATTGCTGATGCTACGCGTTACCATCACGAAGCAGAAGAACTATTGCAAGGCAGTGACATTCTTTGCCGGATAGTTGCCGAAGCCAGCCACATTGCCCGGCACTGGAGTCGCTCCGGCAATCCCGCCGCCAGATGGCAATCAAAATTAGTCACTAAATCCGATTTAAATAAAATCTATCTTCATGTACAGGACAAGGTGGCCCAAACAGCCGCCAAGCTTGGCATCACTTCACCTAAAGGCAGAAGCCTTACCCAGGACGATTTAACCGGGGAAATCGAAAAAGAAACCATCCGGCTGGCACGAAAAATCAGGGATGCCTCATTGGTCAAGGTGATTAGTTCCGAAGAATCACAGTTTGAAGTTCTGGAATCGCCGCAAAGCCTGCTACTGAAG
>JBATHL010000366.1:0-5758 GCA_049666745.1 Gammaproteobacteria bacterium | reverse complement strand
CTCATACGCTCAGGTTTTGCGCGCGGATCTGCCTGGCACTCGCAAAAAAATCCTAATTTATCGATAAGATTTGGTTCGGTTGTTAGAAACACGGCCTAGGCCGTGTTTTTTTTTGCCGCGGAACTGCTTTTTACCGGCATGTCAGCAAGCAGGATTTCGAAACTCCTGACTGGCACGGGCCTGGAGTAAAAGTAACCCTGGGCAAAGTCGCATGCAAAATCTTTCAGTATCTGATCTTGAGTTTCGGTTTCAACGCCTTCCGCAACGACCTTGATTCCCAGCTTATGAGCCATCACGATAATTGCTTCGCATAATGCCAGGTCGTTTTGATCGTGGTCCAGGTTGCGCACGAAGGACTGATCTATTTTCAGGTAATCGATATCGAATTGCTTCAAATAAGACAGCGAAGAATACCCGGTACCGAAATCGTCAATAGAGATTTGTATCTCCGCATCGTGAAAGTCCAGTAGCCGGTTGGTAATCTGGTCTCTGGCATCCATCAGCAGGCCCTCGGTGATTTCAACCGCGATAGCCTGGCCACTGATGCCGGCCTGTTGTAAATGTGAAAACCACTCGGACATGGCCGCAGCCTCATCTATCCACTGCAGTGGTGAAGTGTTGATACTGACCTGGAAGTCAATATCAAACTGTTCGCGCCATCGACTCACCTGTTCGGTGGCGGTGTAGAAAACCCAGTTTCCTATTTCAGAAATCAGGCCGCTTTCCTCGGCGATGGGTATGAATACTGAGGGGCTGACCAGACCTGATTCAGCATGGTGCCAGCGTAGTAATGCTTCGGCTTTATTGAGCATGCCGCTTTGCAGATCGATAATTGGCTGATAGTAAATCTCAAACTGCTGCTGTTGCATCGCTTCGCGCAAATCCTTGATCATTTTGCGTTTTCTAAGTGCACGTTGTTGCAACTCGGGGGTGAAAAAATGGTATCGATTACGCCCTTCGCCCTTGGCGGCATACATCGCCTGATCGCCATTTCGTTGCAGGACTTCGATTTTTTTACTGTCCCCCGGATAAAACGTAACGCCGATGCTGGCGGTGAGGAAAACTTTCTCGTTGTCCAGCTGGTAGGGTTCAGCGAGGGCATCGAGTATTTGTTGGCATACGGGCTGTACCGACAGTTGATCATTGATCTGTCCGAGAATTACCGTGAACTCGTCGCCACTGAGACGTGAAACCGTGTCAATTTCGCGTATCGTTTTTTTGAGTCGACTGGAAATTTCGATGAGCAGCAAATCCCCCATATCGTGGCCCAGGGAATCGTTAACATCCTTGAAGCGGTCCAGGTCTATGTACAGCAGTGCCAGCGATAAGTTGCTGCGATCGCAGGAGCGAATTTCATGTTCGAGTTTCTGTAAAAACAGGTTGCGATTAGGCAGGCTGGTCAGGGCATCGAAATTGGCCTGATTCCAGATGACAGTCTCGGCGTGTTTGCGTTCCGAGATATCGCGAATGTACGCGTTGAATTCCTGCAGGTCAGCCGAATCGATAACAGATAACGATAACTCAATAGGGAATTCATGTCCGTCGCGATGTAACGCATGAATTTCGATCAGACTATTCATGACCGAGGTTTTGCCGGTTTCCAGAAATCTTTTCATGCCCTTCTTATGAGCATCCCGATAGCGCTCCGGGATAATAGTTTGTTCGATTGTCTGGTCGAGAATTTCTTCAGCGCTCCAGCCGAAGACCTTCTCGGCCTGATGGTTCCAGCCGGTGATATAACCATCAAAGTCCATTTGCACTACGGCATCAATCGATGAATCGAAAAACGCTTCGAGCTTGTTGTGTTGGGCGAGAATAATTTCTTTCTTCTGACGCAGGTCTACCTCAAGCGCTTTCACTCTTTCTTCAAGCAGGCTCTTTTCGTCATTTTCATCTTCTGCGGAATCGATTTCCGTCATACATCAATGCATTAGCTGGACAGTGAATCAAGTATAGTGTTTTTTATAAAATCAACAGGCACAAAAAAAGCCCGGCATGCCGGGCTTCAATTTTAAGGTCTGATCGGTATCAGGCTACGAACGAAGACTTGATCGATTTGAACGCATTGCTTTCAATCTGACGGATTCGTTCTGCGGAGACACCGTACTCATCGGCGAGTTCATGCAGGGTCGCCTTGGGTTCATTCAGCCAGCGACGAGTCACGATCGCCTTGCTGCGGTCATCGAGATTCTCCAATGCTTCGCCGAGCATATGCGAATTATTTTGCTCGGTGTCCTGCGCCTCGAGCAGCAACTCGGGTGAGGGGGTATTCGATGTTAACGAATTAGCAGGCGCAAGATAGGCAGTGTCGTCATCTTCATCACTAATGGGGTCGAAACCAATGTCGTAATTGTTAAGCCGATTTTCCATCTCGATGACGTTCGCACGGGTTACCCCCAGTGTTTCTGCGACATGATCGATTTCTTCCGACTTGAACCAGCCAAGACGGGTTTTCTGGCTGCGCAACTTAAAGAACAGTTTGCGTTGTTCCTTGGTAGTGGCGACCTTGACGATGCGCCAGTTTTTCAAAATATATTCATGAATCTCGGCTTTAATCCAGTGCACCGCGAATGAAACCAGTCGAACCCCGACTTCGGGACGGAAACGTTTCACCGCTTTCATCAAACCAATGCTGCCTTCCTGAATCAAATCCGCAATCGAAAGCCCGTAACCAGCATAATTATTCGCGATCTTAATAACAAAACGCAGGTGTGGCAGTACCAGTTTTTGGGCCGATGCTATATTGCCGGTTTCCTGCAGATCCTGTGCCAGGGAGTACTCTTCTTCAGGCGTTAATATAGGCACTGTTCTGGCTGCCTGAATATAGGCATCCAGATTGGAGCTACCCGTTAATACGGGCAGAGTGTTAGTTACATTAACCAGTTCTGTGCTCATAATTGACCTCGATTTATTGGTTATCTAGCACTCGGGCTAGTCGAGTGCTAAGTATTAGAGCATAAATATCCCAATCAGTTCAAGTTTATTAGCAAATATTAATATACATGCTAAGCGTATGGATATTAAAGAAAAATCTTAATGGTATACGTTGAAATTCGGTTAATGGATCAATGGCAGAGCGGGATTGCCGGTTATTTTCAGGGATTCAATGCTTCGCTTTGACGTTTGATATTGACCAGGGTCTGCAATCTCGACAATAAATCGTCTTCAGCGACCGGTTTGGTTATGAAATCATTCGTGCCGGCGCCGAAAATTGCGGTGAAATCAGTGCGTTCGTCTTCGCCAGGTTCGATGGTCATCAATAATATCGGCAGGGTCAGGTAGTCGAGTTCCAGTTCGTTACGTACGGTCTGGATTAATTCAAAGCCATTCATACTGCCGTCGAGCGTCAGGTCGGTAATCATCACGTCGAAACTGCTACCGGGATTCGCCGCCAGGTCCTGTTTCAGAAACTCGATGGTTGCGCCGGCGTCTCGGAAATGAGTGTATCTAATATCGTTCTTATCCAGTATCCCGGTGGTGATTGCAGTTGAGGTGGCGCTTTTATCCACGTACAAAACATTTACTGGCAGCTCGTTATAGCTGCCGAGGAAGTTGAGGATAAAGTTAACCAGCGATTTATGTCCCTCGGCCTTGTCAAAATAGGCGGTTACCGCATCGGTGTCATCCATACCGCCGCCCATGACACGGGTATCAGTATCGCCGGAAACGACGAAAATAGCGGTATCTTTATTCCTTGGCGTCTGTCGAATCAGTTCGATTAACTGGTAACCGTCAGTATCAGGTAACGAGATCCCGGTGGTGATGATCTCGAATTCAAACCTTTTTACCGCCGTCATAGCTTCCTTGCCGGTAGCGCAGGCAATTATGTCGAGATCGGGTGCCCGGCTCGATATTTCCTTGAATAAAATAGTGCGAGCGGAATCCGAAGAATCAATCAGCAGTAGGCGACGTTTACCGGGCATTTATTATCGGGTCAGGTTGGTTCTATTTGATTCAGGTGCCGTGCAACTGCAATCCAGGAGCCGGCCAGTCCAAGTAGAGTACTCGATGTTATCAGAATGATAAAGTCGTGAAACGAAAAAGTAATCAGGTTCATATCCGACTGATACAGCAGGTTTAGACGCTCCAGTGGACCCGAAATCGCGAGATATCCTATCTCGACAATCAACCACGAAATGATGCCACCCAACAAACCGTACCAGACGCCGCCGTAGAGAAATGGCCGCCGAATAAATGCGTCGGTGGCGCCGATTAACTTGGTGACGACTATTTCCTGGTAACGATTTTGAATATCGAGTCTTATCGTGTTACCGATGATCAGCAAGACCGCAAAGGCGAATAGTATCGTGATGATGATTACCGAACGTTTGGCGATTTCAATGATCGTGTAAAGTCGTTCCAGCCACTCGGTGTCCAGTTTGGCGATTTCAACCTCCGGCATGGCCTGTAAGCTTTTAAGCAGGTTGCGCACCGTAAAAGTATCGGCTTCGACGGGTTCGACGATAATCGTATGCGGTAGCGGATTACTGCTAAGCGTATCAATGCTTTTTCCAAAACCGGAGTTTTGACGAAATTCTTCGAGGGATGATTCGCGCGAAATAAATCGGGTGGAGGTGACATCTGCCGTGTTTGCGATTCGCTTCTCAAGTGCGCGCGCCTGTTTTTCACTGACGCCCAGGTCAAGATAGAGGCTGATCTGGGAACTGGAACGGAAATCGCCCGATATGGCATCGATATTCTTTAGAAACAGATAAAACCCACCGGGTAGTGACAAGGTGATGCCGATGACTGCTACCGTCATGATCGTGGTCGTTGGAGCCCGGTAGATCTTGTCCAGGCTAAACCGCAGAGATTTCAGGTGATGCAGCAGATAGGCTGATATACGATTCGAAGTCGCAGGTCGATCGCGTCGGACGTTACTTCCAGCCACTGCTTGCCTCCTGGTCGGTGTCCGCGAGATCATTCAAAATTAACTGGCCGTTGTTCAAGGTGATGCGGGGTTTGTCCAGTTCCTCGATCAGGCCGAGATCGTGGCTTGCCACCAGCACGGTAACGCCGACCTGGTTGAAATCAACAAAAATCTCCATGATTTCACGCGATAGCACGGGGTCGAGATTGCCGGTGGGCTCGTCGGCGAGTAGCAGCATTGGTTTGTGCACTACCGCACGAGCAATCCCGACGCGTTGTTGTTCGCCACCGGAGAGGGTTATTGGTAGCGATTTCTCCTTTTTCAGTAATCCCACCTTGTCGAGTGCGGCGCGGGTACGCTTGGCTATTTCCTGCGGACGATAACCCTGGATCTGCAGCGGCAAGGCTACATTGTCGAACACCGATCTATCGAACAGGAGTTGATGATCCTGAAAAATAATGCCGATATTGCGGCGGATATAGGGTATCCGGTGACGTGCCAGGTTGTTGAGGTTTATCCGGTTTAACAATGCCTGGCCGCGGGTTGGTTTCTCGATCAGCGCAATTATTTTCAATAGCGTACTCTTGCCGGCACCGGAATGGCCGGTAATAAAGGCCATCTGGCCATCACCGAGTTTTAGCGAGACATTACTCAACGCCTCATAGCCACCCTCGTAGCGTTTGGTTACATTGTGAAATTCGATCATGCTAGGGTTTCAACGTCAGACATCTGCCAGTAAGGCGTCGACAAATTCCTCATTGTCAAATGGTCGCAGGTCATCAACCGATTCACCAACGCCAATATAACGGATTGGCGTTTGTAACTGCTCTGCAACACTGAAAATCATTCCCCCCTTGGCGGTGCCATCGAGCTTGGTCAGTATTATTC
>JBATHL010000365.1:0-2308 GCA_049666745.1 Gammaproteobacteria bacterium | reverse complement strand
GGAAACCGGTGAAGGCCTGAAGCGTCGGATCGGGTCGACCCGGTCAGGCGCGTGGAGCTTCAACGGATTCCCAGGGGGTTTGTAGTTTAGAAGTCGTACTTGCCAGCCGAGTATAATTTAGCGGCTTTTTCCCAGACCGGGCCGGGCTTACCGTCGCCTACCGGCTTACCGTCGAGCTTGATTACCGGGACCACTTCCTTGCTCGAGCTCGAAATCCAGACTTCATCCGCGTCCCAGACTTCGTCCATCGTAATCGCACGCTCTTCGACCGGGATAGTGCCGTCGGCCTTTAACACTGACAGCAACAACTGGCGGGTAATCCCCGGCAGAATCTGGTTGTCGAGTATCGGCGTGGCGACTACGCCATCCTTGACGATATAGGCATTACAGGCACCGCATTCAGTTAATTCGTTATCTTCGTTGTAGAGCAGGATTTCGCCGTCGCCCTTGCTGTATCCCTGCTGATAGTGCATGACGTTGCCGAGCAGTGAAATCGACTTGATGTTACAGCGATCCCAGCGCATATCGTGACCGGTGGCGCAGGTGTAGGGGTGGATTTGTTCGCGATCCGGGATCGGGGGTGCAGGAATTTCAAAAGCGTAGCCGAATACGGTAGGTTCAATGCCTTCCGGGTAGGCGTGATGGCGTTTGCTATCGGCACCCCGGGTTACGTGTAGATAGACTCCAAGATTACCATTGCCATTTTTTTCCAGTAGCGAAGTGCACAGCGCGCGCCATTTTTCGTCATCCCAGTCAAGATTTATTTCAATCGAGGCAAGCCCATCCTGCATGCGTGCGATGTGTGGTCCGAAGCCGACCATCTTGCCGTCGTAGGAGGGAATCACTTCGTAGATGCCGTCACCAAACAGAAAACCCCGGTCCATCGGTGAAATTCGAGCCTCTTCGAGCGGCATATAATCGCCGTTTAAATACGCAATGGTCATGTGTGCCTCAATCTTTCAATAGCGCCAGAAAATGGCTGGCAAGTTAAGCAGAAACACGGCTTTGCCGAATAGAGCCACATTGTGAAAATCATTATGCCAGACGGGATGAGAGAACGGTTTTCTCTAGATAAATCCGCAAACCCGGCGCAATTCGAGCAGCACGGATTCGCCTTCGCTGGATTCGAGTCCATCTTCGGTGAGCTGGTTGATGCGCGTAACGCCATCGACGCTGCCGAGTTCGGAAATGTAGCGCAGAATATCCAGTGGCACGATTTCCGCGAGTAAATCGCGATCATTCCATACCGACAGAAACGAAATGATGCCGTAGGCGCCCCAGTTGGAAACATCGGTGACGATCAGTTCATCGCAGGTCGTCGCCGCCGCTACGATATTTAAATTCTGCAATGCTGCCGTGACATTACCCATGCCGATTTCATTACCACCGTCACCGATGGCAATGGTCGGGCATTCACTCAGGTTCATGAAGGTATCGAAACAGGCGGTGTTTTCGCTGATACTTTCGCCGCGCATGTTGTAATAACCACCGTCGGCAGCCTGTCCGGGACGCTCGATAGAAATGATCGCCTCGGGCTGGAAACGACCGAGCGCCTCTTCTGCCTCATGCTCACGCTGGTCGTGGTCACCGACCCGGATTTCATGTACGCGGAATTTTTCGGCCAACGCCCGCGAAAGTGGACGTCCACAGACGATGGTCGGTATGGCGCCCAGCTTTTCAAAGGATTCATACATCGCGATCGCACCGACCGGACCATCCGTTTCGAAAGTTTTTACCACCGGAAAACCGGTACCGATGAGGATGTTGCCTGTGCAATTCCGCAAAATTTGGGCGGCTCGCAGGCAGTATCCGGGTTCGAGATGAGCCTGCACTGATTTCATGCCGCGCGGGTTGCGCGCCACCAGAATATCCTCGATAGTACGGCTCAAGGCCAGCTCTTCGCCTGGATTCATTTTAATAGCTCAGCAGGGTTGCACCGGTGTGCGTTTGAAACGCGCCTGTTCAAGGCAGTGTATATTATGCGCCTGTTCGATGCTGATCTCTTCGAAACGAACCTGCGCTCCGGGGGACAGTTGCGCCAGGCGAGCGGTATCGACGGGTATTACCGAGCCGATTTTCGGGTAACCGCCGATGGTCTGACGATCATTCATCAATACGATTGGCTGGCCATCGGCAGGGATCTGGATCGCGCCATGACAAATGCCTTCAGACAGCATGCCAACGATATCGGAATGCACGGTCTCGCCTTCCAGGCGAAAACCCATGCGATCGCAGCGCTCGCTCAGGCGGTAAGCGGAATTGAAAAAGCGCCATTGCTGCAACGGACCAAATGCAGCCTGCTGGTAAC
>JBATHL010000364.1:0-5868 GCA_049666745.1 Gammaproteobacteria bacterium | reverse complement strand
CCGCTACCGCGATCGCCCCGAGCAGGTCCGGGGCCAGGCGCGAGCCGACATAAATCGCAGTCGGGCCATCCGCGCCGCCGATGATGGCGATGGCCGCGGCATCGGCCATGCTGAATTCGATGCCGGGTATCAGGTTCATCGCAATGGCGCCGAACAACGTGCAAAAGATGCCGAACTGGGCGGCGGCGCCGAGGATCATCAGGCTCGGCCGTGCCAGCAATGGACCGAAGTCGGTCATCGCACCCACGCCCATGAAGATCAGCAGCGGGAATACGCCGGTTTCGATGCCGGCATGGTAGAGGATGCCGAGCAGGCCGTCGGGACCGGCAATTTCTGCGATCGGGATATTGGCGAGGATGCCGCCGAAACCGATCGGAATCAGTAGCAATGGCTCGAAACCCTTGTTGATCGCGAGAAAGATGAGCAGTCCGCCGACTGCAATCATGACCACCTGGCCGAAGGTGAAATTGTACAACCCGGTCGATGCCCAGAGTTGCAGGAGACCTTGCTCCATCTGCTTTAGCCTATCGTCATCAGCGATTGATCGGACTGGATCGCGTCGCCTTTCTTGATCGCGATCGATTGCACTGTACCGCTGCAGCTGGCGCGAATTTCGGTTTCCATTTTCATTGCTTCGACGACCACTACCGGATCGCCATCGCTCACCTGGTCGCCGACTGCGACCAGTACATCGATGATGCTGCCGGCGAGCGGGGCCCTGATTTCAGTGCCGCCGGCAGTCGCTGGCGCCACCGGGGTCGCCACTGGGGCCGCCGCCGCGGGTGTGCTGGTTGCGACCGGCGTGATCTGGCTGATATCGGCATCTCCCGGACCTACGACGACGTCGTACTGGGTACCGTTCACACTGACCCGGTAGCTTTCTACTGTGCCTTCGGTGGTGGCTGCCGCTGACGCAACCGTCGGTGATGGGGCTACTTCGGTTTCGCTACCAGGTGCGGGTTCGAAGGCGTCGGGGTTGTTGCGATTTTTGAGGAAATTGATACCGACCTGCTGGAACAGCGCGTAGATCAGCACGTCGTCGATTTCATTTTCCGCCAGCTTGATATTTTCCTCTTTGGCCAGGCTACGCAGCTCCGTCGTCAGTCGGTCCATTTCAGCGTCGATCAAATCGGCGGGGCGACAGGTAACCGGTTCCTTGCCATCGAGCACGCGCGCCTGTAATTCCTTGTTCACCGGGGCGGCAGTAGCGCCGTACTCGCCGCGCAGCACGCCGGCGGTCTCCTTGCTGATCGACTTGTAACTTTCGCCGCTGAGCACGTTGATAACCGATTGGGTGCCGACGATTTGCGAGGTTGGCGTAACCAGTGGTACATAACCCAGATCTCTACGCACCTTTGGAATTTCCTTTAACACGTCGTCGAGCTTGTCGCTGGCGTTTTGATCCCGCAGTTGATTTTCGAGGTTGGTCAACATACCGCCCGGCACCTGCGCGGTCAGAATACGTGGATCGACACCCTTGAGTGCTCCTTCGAAGTGCGCATATTTCTTGCGCACGTCACGAAAATAGAGTGAGATTTCTTCCAGCAGGTCCAGGTCGAGTCCGGTGGCACGCTCGCTTTCCTCCATGATCGCGACAAAGGTTTCGGTTGGCGAATGGCAATAAGTCAGGCTCATCGAAGAAATTGAAGTATCGATCATGTCGATGCCGGCATCGATGGCTTTCATCAGCGTGGCGGTCGACAGTCCGGTGGTCGCATGGCTGTGCAGCGTTAACGGCACCGCGCAGCTTTGCTTGATGCGGCTGACCATTTCCTCGGCGGTATAGGGCTTGAGCAGGCCGGCCATGTCCTTGATGCAAATCGAATGGCAGCCCATATCTTCGAGCTTCTTCGCCATATCCACCCAGAGGTCGACATTGTGTACCGGGCTCAGCGTATACGACAGCGCGCCCTGGGCGTGCTTGTCGACCGCTATCGTTGCCTTGATTGCAGTTTCCATGTTGCGCAGGTCGTTCATCGCATCGAAGATGCGGAACACGTCCATGCCATTGACGGCACAGCGCTCGACAAACTTTTCGATGACATCGTCGGCATAGTGTCGATATCCGAGCGCGTTCTGTCCGCGTAACAGCATTTGCATCGGCGTGTTAGGCATTGCCGCCTTGAGCAGACGCAGGCGTTCCCAGGGGTCTTCCCCGAGAAATCGAATGCAGGCGTCAAACGTGGCACCGCCCCAGGTCTCGAGTGACCAGAAGCCGACCTGGTCGAGTTTCCCGGCGATCGGGAGCATGTCTTCGATGCGCACGCGGGTAGCCAGTAACGATTGCGAGGCATCGCGTAACACCAGATCGGTAATCAACAATGGATTCGACATATTCGGTTACCTGTTCTTTCTATGTTGGTGGATTGCCGCGGAAATAGCCGCGATATGACTATTATCGACCTTGGGTACAACTATTCCGGAGGGAGTCGTTACCTCTTCCGGAACAATTTTCGACACCAGCGAAATTATTGCAATCAACAGCAGCAAAATAACAAACACCGAGCCCATCCCCAGGCCCAGTAGCTGCAGACTTTGCATTATAAGTTGTTCGATTTCCATGGTTACGCGGCCAGCATACAAAAAAGATCGCGAATTATACTATTGAAATTGATATTTTTCAGTTTTTCGCCGCGCGTAAACTGGTTACGGTTGTAGTTGGCGTGAGGATGTCCGGATCGAGCCGAACCTCGATCAGGGCGGGCTTGCCGGCTGCCTTGCTGCGTGCAAACGCGGCTTCGAAGTCGTCGGTCTTAACCACCAGTTCACCATGGGCGCCATATGCCTGGGCCAGTGCGACGAAGTCCGGGTTGATCATATCGGTGCCTATGACACGATGTGGATACTCCCGTTCCTGGTGCATGCGGATGGTGGCGTATATCCCGTTGTTGACCACGACAATGATTATATTGGCCTGGTACTGCATCGCGGTGGCGAGTTCCTGCCCGTTCATCATGAAATCACCGTCGCCGGCGAACGCGACCACACAGCGATCGGGATAACGCAGCTTGGCGGCAATCGCCGCGGGCACGCCGTAACCCATGGTGCCGCTGGTCGGCGCCAGCTGGGTTTTATATTCGCGGTAGCGGAAGAAGCGATGTAACCAGCCACTGTTATTGCCTGCACCATTACAGACGATTGTATTTTTAGCGCTATGCTTGCGTACGCTGTGGATGATGTCGGAAAGTTGCACGTCGGCATCGACCCTGATCGAACTGTTCCAGTCGAGATAATCCTGGTGAGCGGCCGCGACCGTCGTGACCGCGCCAGTTGTGTCGTTTAGCGTAAATTTTGCTGCCGCCAGTGCCGCGACAAAGCTATCGGTGCTGGCGTTTATGGCAAGCTCAGGCTGGTAAATGTGACCGAGCTCTTCGGCGCCTGGATGCACATGGATCAGTCGTTGAGCCGGGTTCGGAATGTCGATCAGGCTAAATCCGCCGGTGGTCATTTCGCCAAGGCGTGCGCCGATCACCAGCAGGCAATCCGAAGTCTGCAGACGGTGGACCAGGGCAGGGTTTACGCCGAGGCCGAAATCGCCAATGTAGTTGTCATGTTCGTTATCAAAAAAATCCTGGCAGCGAAACGAATTGGCGACCGGCAGGGCGTGGGTTTCGGCAAACCCCTGCAACTGTAACCGGGTAGTGTCGCTCCAGCCGCTGCCGCCAACGATGAGCAGAGGTTTTTCAGCTGCTGCCAGCATATCCCCCACCTGCGCGATATCTGCCGCCGCAGGGCTGGTTTTTACCGTTTGCCAGGGCCGCGCGTCTTGCGCCCCGGTCAGGTCGGTCAGCATATCCTCGGGTAGCGCCAGAACGACCGGTCCGGGGCGTCCGCTGGTGGCAACGCTGAAGGCGCGATTCAGGTATTCGGGGATCCGTGCGGCATCGTCGATTTGCGCGACCCACTTGGCAACTTCGGAAAACATACGTCGATAGTCGATTTCCTGAAACGCTTCGCGGTCGATATCCTTGCGCGCAATCTGACCGATCAGCAGAATCATCGGGGTTGAATCCTGCATTGCTACATGCAGGCCACCGCTGGCATTGGTGGCGCCCGGGCCACGGGTGACAAAACATACTCCGGGCCGGCCAGTCAACTTGCCATCGGCTTCAGCCATGTAAGCCGCACCGCCTTCGTTACGGCAGACGACCAGCGAAATTTCGCCGCGATCATAAAGCGCGTCCAGTGCGGCCAGAAAGCTTTCACCGGGGATGCAGAAGATGCGTTCGACCGCGTTGATTTTGAGCGCATCGATGAGAACTTCGGCGCCACTGCGGGAATTGGTTTGTGTTGTCAAAGCGGACCGGGTCTATTAATCGTTATAAATTTTAAATCGGTTTCTACCACTGTTCATGGCGTCTTACATGGATCGGTCGGCGCCGTTGATCAGGGTGCGAGTATCTTCACCATGATCGGGATAAAAAGCAATACTTATACTCGCTCAACAAAAAAGTACAGGCGTAGATGGTTAAAAAAACCTAGAATGCCGCCCATGAAATCGACACATGCAAAAGGCCTGTTGATAACCGCCTGCGGAGTACTGATTATATCTCCGGATGGATTGCTAACCCGGCTCGTCAGCGCGGATCACTGGACGATGATTTTCTGGCGCGCGCTGTTCCTGTCCTTCGGTATGTGGTTGCTGATCAGTTTTTCCTACCCCAATCGGGTATGGCAACAATATAAAACCATAAAAGGCCCCGGCCTGTTGATGGTTGGGGCCTATTCACTGGGTACGATATCCTTTATTTTTGCAATAACGCATACCAGCGTTGCCAATACGCTGATCATATTAAGCACGACCCCTTTGTTTGCGGCGATAATCGGGCGTTTGCTGTTGCACGAAAAAATCCAGCCGCGAACCATATTTGCAATCCTGCTGGTAGCGACCGGGATCGCCGTCATTGCGTCGGGCAGTGTTGCGCAACAGGGGCGTCTAGCGGGAGACCTGGCAGCGATACTCGGTTCATTTTTCCTTGCCTGTGGATTCAGCTTTGTGCGTCGTTTTCCACACGTTTCGTCGTTTTCGGCAATTTCATGCAGTGGTTTGCTAACCGCGCTAATGATATTGCCGCTGGCAGCGCCACTTTCCGTGTCCCAGGCCGACATGGGTTACCTGTTGATTATGGGTTTGTATATGCTGCCTATTGGCACTGCACTTATGTTTCTCGGTCCACGCTATATCCCGGCTCCCGAAGTCGGTTTGCTGTTACTGCTGGAATCGATCATGGGGCCGGTCTGGGTCTGGTTGGCGCTTGGTGAAGAACCGGGCAACAGCACGCTGCTTGGAGGTGTGATCGTGCTATCGACGCTCGCGATCAATACCGTCTGGGCGTTGAAGTATCCGCAGCTCAAACCCGCGGTGCAAACCTCGCTCGGTTAAATGCAGCGCGTAATAATTTAACGATGTTGTGAGCGCCGATTGAAAGTAAGCGCGCCACGTGCGCGCAGCTCCAGCGAGCGCAGGCTATAGAGAAAGAATCGATTCACCGGTGTGTCGAGCTCGACCTCATGGGCAAGACGTATCACGGCACCGTTCTGGGCGTCGAGTTCCGAGGGTCTGCCCCTGACCAGGTCGCGCTGCATCGATGTCGTCGAGTTAGGGGGAATATCTTCGAGGGTAGCAATTGTTTTACTGACGCTATCTGCCGGCAAATTGATTTCCCGGGCGCGTCCGAGTTGATAAATCTCTTCGGTAGCCTGGGTTAACAATTCCCGCGTTCCCTGCTGTTCGAGCAAGATCCCTAATGGTGCACGGGAAACCGCACCGAGTCCGCTCCAGGGCGTGATCAGCATGAATTTCTGCCACATTGCTACCTGTACGTCTTCGGGAATGCTTGATTTGACGCCACTGCAATGATTGAAAAC
>JBATHL010000363.1:0-2437 GCA_049666745.1 Gammaproteobacteria bacterium | reverse complement strand
CGATAAGTTATTGAAGTACAAGGAAAAATAGTGCCGGCACGACGAATCGAATGCGGGGCATACTGATTACAAATTAGGTGTACAATCGTTACAAATCAATCACTTATCCCCTTTCATTTTGTGTAACAACAATACGGCTGGACTACCCGGGTTTCCATCAACTCACCCATCAGGCTATTAATCGTGGTCTGTCCCCTGTCACCAATTGTGGCGACAGTTACCTGATTTCTGGCACAATCCCGGCCCATGATATCGAAACACAGTAACCTGCTGCCCGCGCTCGGATTTCTGCGCCTTGCACTGCTCATTTCAGCGCTGCTCAACATCGTGCTGCCGCTGGTCGAAATCCTGGTCCCGCTTACGACGGGTGACGATAAGTATCATTTATGGTCGGTACTGACGAACGTTATCGCACCAGTCATCGCGCCGCTGCTGGTAGTCGTGATCCTGTTCGATTACATCATGACACGGGTACGCGCGGCCGACGCAGACGGCGAACTGCGCACGCGATTTATCCTGATTGGACGAATCGAACTGCTCATGCTCGGCCTTATGTTGCTGTTCTGGGTACCGTATTTCATTCTAAAGCTGTAGCCAAAACCCGGTTTCGAAGGTCGAAAATTCCCGCGCCCAGATACAGGACGACTAGATTATTACTGACGCTAATCAGGCAGAAAAAAGCCCCTTCAGCAGGGGCTTTGAATTGGTGCCGGCACCACGAATCGAACGCGGGACCTACTGAAATGTCGACAGAGCTGAAGCGTTCGCCCGGCACCCACTCGTTGTCACCAATCTGGTCGTCGATAACTTTCCAGGTCTCGCGCAATCGCCGAATGATGACTCAAAACTGCGTTATTACTGATTTATAATACGTTTTCCAGGTTTATTGAATACCTGCACTCTTACCTGCACTACATTTATCGTGAAGAGCAATTTAGAGCCAAAGATAGATTTTGGTTAACATATATTTTTGATGGTATAAGCTGGGAGTACCTGCTGTGGGATATTCTTGTGTTCCAGGTGTGGTTGAAGGCAACTTCAGCGTGATGGCAATGTCGTCGACGTCTTCGGATTGCGTTTGGGGTATTCGCCAGGGTTAAGAATCAGTTTCGATGGAGTAAGTGTAACCGATGGGTGACAAAAATCAGATTATATATCTCACGAAACACGTGCCGAATACTGCAGGGCCTGTACTTGAGGTCGGTAGCAAAGACTATGGCAGTACTTCGAGTTTTCGGGATTTCTACCACGATTGCGAGTATGTCGGCATTGACATGCAAGAGGGAAAAGGCGTGGACGCTGTTGTTGATCTCGTGGAAGGAACCGGTTCGCTGGCGCAATCGTACTTTGATCTGGTTATCTGTTGCTCGGTCCTGGAGCACGTTCGAAAACCCTGGGTGTTCGCCGAGCATCTAACTCAACTCGTAAAACCGGGCGGCCGAATTTATATGTCGGTTCCATGGGTCTGGCGCTATCACGCTTATCCTGATGACTATTTCAGGTTTTCGTGGCGGGGTATAGAGGAATTGTTTCCCCGTATGGAGTGGTCGTGCGTTGAGTATTCAACCAACGTTGAAGGAGAGTTTATCGAAGTGTCTGATGGTCAGAAAAACGCTGATAACAAGATGGCGATTCACAAAAGAGTCGCACTATTGCAGAAGTCACGCCGTAAGTACCTGCCTTATCTGATGGTTAACATGATGGGGATAAAGCCGTCGTAACACCTGGAGTTTCTATGCGAGCGAGCCTCGCTATTAACCGATGTTTAACGGAAGCCGTGTACTACTGCACGACAAAATAGTGTAGTAATCCAAATCAAAGGAACTGTATAAGAGGAATGGTCGGGAAATAGCGTCAAACTTACCGATCAGGCAAGAAAAAGCCCCTTCAGCAGGGGCTTTGAATTGGTGCCGGCACCACGAATCGAACGCGGGACCTACTGATTATAAGTCAGGTCGTAATTCGAGGGAAAACAATCACTTAGGAATAATTTTTTCCTAACCCGTTGCTAAGGTAATTGATACTTTATATGTAATTTCAACTGAGACAGATTATAATTAGCTGGATATTTAAATGCATACTATAATATATATTTAAACCACTACTGGACATAATCCATGCAAAACCTGCTAACCAATAAAACAGCTTCGCTTACCGAACTGCGCAATCCTAAGAAAGTCATCAAACAAGCTGGCGGAAAACCGGTAGCAATTCTGAACCGAGATCATCTAGAAGGTTATTTTGTGCCTGCTTCGGCGGTTGAAAAATTAAGTTTTGAAGCAGCCGGGTCTGGAGAAGCAGTTGCAGAATTCAAAAATCGCAAAAAGAAGCTTACAGCGACACTTGAATATTTGAAAGACAAGTAACGTTGAAATTCCTGACAACCACGGACGTAGTCGAGATCCATGATCTTGTCATACATAAAAATGAGCTCCAG
>JBATHL010000362.1:0-4042 GCA_049666745.1 Gammaproteobacteria bacterium | reverse complement strand
GTGGTTGGTTCGGCCTGAATTTCGCTGCTAGCCTGCGTGGAGTCAGTCTCGTCGGAACAGGCGAGCAGACCCAGCATCAGCAGGTATAAAACTCCCCGGTAGTGGTATCTCACAAAGACAAAGTCCTGAGGTAGGCGATGACATCATAGATCTTTTGATCGGTTAAAATTCCCTGATAAGCCGGGCAGGCATTCTTACCGGCTTTAACGCGTTCGAGTAAACTCTGGTCTGACTGGAGTAAACCTTCCCTGCGTTTGAAATCGGGGGTTCCCGCCATTGAGCCTTTGCCGGTACGGCCATGGCACATCGCGCAACGTTGCTGATATACAGACTGCCCCTTGCTGACGTCGGAAGATTGCGCCGTAGCTGGCAGCATCAGTGTCAACAGCAATATAGGCCACAGGGGTTTTGAGTGCATCACGGTACCTCTATTCTTTAGCATTTATTTTCGCATCCCATTGCGCTGACTGTTGCGCATCTATCGGTAAACCGAGCTGCCCGTACTGGTAGGCATCTCGCAGCCGGCGTATCGAAACTCCGTCGCCCAACTCGGCGGCCTTCAGGTACCAATGTGCAGCGGTCGCGGGATCGCTGTCAAAGCCCAGTTGGCCGTTTTCCAGCGCAAAGGCATAGGCACGTATTGCCGGCAAATAGTCAAGTTGCGCCGATTGCAAAATCAACTGCCCCGCCCTGGCCGGATTCTTTCCCGTTCCTTCGCCTTTGGCATACATATTTCCAAGTCCATATAAACCTGCTGCATCTTTACTATTGGCGGCCTTCTGATACCAGTGAAAGGCCGCATCGTCGTTTTCTGACTGATCGTAAATATAGGCCAGCGTGACCTGGGCGGGTGTGTAGCCGGCAGCGGCTGATTTTTCCAGTAACTGGATGCTTGCGATCAGATTTCCCTTGCGATACTCGGCGATACCTTTATCGCCATCGGCCCTGGCATCTGCCCACGCCGGGGTGGTTAAGCTTAAAAGCATAGCTAACGTCCACCCAATACCGGTGACGATCCAGCTATTATCCGCGATCATCAATTTTCCACTCTCAATTTTTCATCAAGTTTTCGATATAAACTCGAAACCCCGATACCCAGGCGGTCAGCCGCCACCTTGCGATCGCCATCGGCTTTACTGATCGCTGACTTGATTATGGCCTTTTCATAGTTGCGTAGTTGTTGCTTGAGATTGGCTTCTTCTTCGGTCACTTCATTCGCGGTGTTATCGAGAGTTGATCTGACACTGTGCGGTAAATCGGTGACATCGATGTAACCGTTTTCAGCCAGGATCAATGATCTGGCAATCACATTCTGCAATTCACGTACATTACCCGGCCAGCTGTAAGTCAACAGGGTTTGCAGCGCTTCGGGCCGGATTTCGATTGAATCTGCCAATCCCATTTTAAGACTTTCCTTGTGAATGAAATGGCTGATCAATTCCGGCAAGTCTTCCTTTCTTTGTTGGAGAGAGGGCAGGGGGATGTGAAACACATTGAGCCGGAAATACAGATCTTCACGAAACAGTCCTGTCTCAACCATCTGTGGCAGGTCTTTATTGGTCGCCGCGATGATGCGCACATCTATTTTTCTGGCTTGCTCGCTACCGAGCGCACGCACGTTTTGATCTTCGATCACATGTAGCAGCTTGACCTGAAGATTGCGCGGTAACTCGCCGATTTCGTCGAGAAAAATCGTGCCCTGGTCCGCTTCAACAAACAATCCTCGTTTTGCCCTGGTGGCGCCGGTGAAGGCCCCCTTGGTATGGCCAAAGAATTCACTTTCAAGCAGGTTTTCGGGTATCGCACCACAGTTGACGGGAATGAACGAGTGGTTATTGCGCTGGCTGTTCTGATGGATGATTTGAGCGATAACGCCTTTACCCGAACCACTCGCACCGGTAATCAAAACCGTGCTATTGGTTGGCGCAACCTTGATCATCAGGCGTTCAACCACCTGCATGGTCGGTGATGCCATCGCCCTGGTTTCGCTACTCTGGCTCTTTACCAGTTCGCGCAAAACCCGATTCTCCGACTTGAGATGAATGACATCGGCGATCTGCTCCAGTCGATTTACCAGATCCTCGTTGCGCAGTGGCTTGATCATGTAGTCGTAAGCACCGGCGCGCATGGCTTCGATTGCGGTATTGACCGAGGCATAAGCTGTCATCATCAGAAAAATGGTATCGATACCCTGGCTACGGGCTTTCTCGACCACCTCGATCCCGGTAATGTCCGGCATGCGAATGTCACACAGTGCGACATCGATATCTCCCTTGCCGAGGCGCTTCAGGGCTTCTTCTCCGTTTCCTGCGGTCATAACGGAATGACCCGCGTCGGCAGCTACTTTCGCCAATATCTGCCGAATCGCCGGTTCGTCATCGATGATTAATACTTGTAGCGAAGGCATATCAGTTATCCATTCAAAGGGTAGTTTGGTGTTACTGCATCGTTTAGATTGCCTGATGATTCAAAAGCATTTTCGATGTCATGTTGATCCCATCGAATAATGCCGTTTATGCGCTTAGTGATGGTTCCCTGTGGCGAAACGATGAAGGTATCGGGATAGGTCTCGATTCCAAGCAATTCAGAGGCGAGTCGAAAATTATCATCCTGAAAAATCGGAAAACGAATTTGGTGCTGCAACAGAAACTCACGAACCAGGTTGATGTCATCATCTACTGAAACGCCAATTACCGCATAGCGGTTCTGGTCGAGCCTGTCGCTTAACAGTTGTAAATCAGGCATCTCGCTGCGGCAGGGGGCGCACCAGGTCGCCCAGAAGTTGATGAGTAGTATTTTGTTGCTCAAATCAACTTCGTCACCGCGAACATTTTTAAGTTGTTTCAGTGCCGACAGCGGAAAAGACTGCCCACTGACGGGAAACTTCGAGCTGTTATCGGTGCAACCCGTCAATCCCTGCAGCATCAGCCCGATACAGATCATTTTGGAGGCATAATGGCTGCGCCGCATGCTAAGGTTTGATCTAAAGAAAGTCATATCGCATATTGGTTGCAATTCAGATGCCAGACTTTAGCGAACCGGTTAGCCGCGCGAACTTTTGACAAAAACGCGTGAAATTAGCGGGTTACGAGGGTCGATCGGCAAAAATTGCTGTTCCTGGCTCCTGGCCATATCGTAATTTATCGACAAATTATCCCAAAAATGAGAATTTAGTTGTGATTTATCTCATAAACGGGAATTCATTTCATGCTCAATGGATAAAAAGCTTCATCGATATAACTGATTATCTGGTGAATCTCGGTATCGTTAAGCACATTTTTCCAGGCAGGCATCGAAGTGTTGGCGAGACCATCCCTGATGCGATGCAACAGCAAATCACGCGTCATATCCGCCATGAAATCGATATCGGTCAGGTTTCTTGGCCTGGGTTCAAGAAAACTGCCTATCCAGTTTTCGCCGCTACCGTCCGCGGCATGGCAAAAGGCACAGTTCTGTTGCCATAGGTATTTTCCCTTGCCGGCCTGCGCGGATAAATGATTCCGGTTCGGGGGGCTATCATGCTTGACATAAATGCTGGCTGACGATAGTGCATCGACCGCCGTGTGTGAGTAATTGTTGCGCGGGTATGACACCGATTGCTTGCTCCAGATTTCACCCTCGTCTTCGACCGCAGCGCGATCATGGCAACTGATGCAACTGCTCAGGTAGAGCTGCTTGCCGCGGATTTGTGCCGAGCTTAATTCTGCCCAGGGTTTGTCGAGTGCAATTGTGCCGGTCGCGAATGGGAAGGCGAGGCGGTAGCGATCATGCTCAGGCCATCCATTGGCGACAGTATGATAATCGGTATTGTGGCGTTGCTGGTAGATGAATTCATTACGCACGAAGTCAACAACCGCGGTAATGTCCTGCGTTGGTAACACTCGTGAAAAACCATGCATCGCGGTGCCCTGTTTACCATGGGTAACTATATCGATCATGTGCTGCCTGGATAATGCCTGCGACTCGGTGCGAGTGAAATCCCGTGGCGGGGGCTCCAGGTAAGTGCTAGTCAAGGTGTTCGCATCGCCGGAATATCCATGGC
>JBATHL010000361.1:0-10446 GCA_049666745.1 Gammaproteobacteria bacterium | reverse complement strand
GTGTTTGAGACCGGCTTTCGCGGCGACCTGCACGAACGCCCTGATGGTGGCCTCGGCATTCGGTACGGCCAGGTCCGGTTGATAGGTGACATAGGCTGCGTGAGTGCCTTCGATGGCAGACCGCCATGTCGCCGGGTTCTCCCAGTCAAATGATGGATTAGTTGACCTGGATACCGGCCGTGTTGCATATCCCATCGCCTGCAGGCGCTGGTCGACCCGGGCGCCGGTTTTACCGTTTTTACCGATGATGAGTATGGGTGCCTGTTGCATAATATGAATCTCCTGTTCTGCTTGATGGTTAACTGGAACGAACTCCCCGTTCGTCCTGGATATACACTATGCCGGACGTGATCTGGATTTAAAATCGCATTAAATCCATAATTATTTACCTTTCGTCCAAAACTATGGACTCTTGATCAATCAATATGTCAAAATTCAAATCATGATTCCAAAGCCAAGAGAAATACCCGGCTTCGCCGACCCGCTCGGTGAAACCCTGCACATGCTGCGCCTCAATGGCAGTCTTTACTGCAGGTCCGAACTTACCGCGCCCTGGGGAATCGATATGCCCGGCTTCGACGGATACATGATTTTTCATGTCGTCACATCGGGTCATTGCTGGCTCGAAGTCGAGGGCGAAGAACCCCGCCTGCTGCAACAGGGCAGCCTGACACTTGTGACCCACGGCAACGGACACTGTATTCGCAGCAGCCCGAGCGCCAGGGCCATGCCATTGTTTGATATACCGGTCGAACGGGTCAGCGATCGCTACGAAGTAATGCATTATGGCGGCGATGGCGATTTGACACAGCTGACCTGCGGTGTAGTGAGCTTTGATCAACTGGCTGGCCAACAACTGGTTGCACAGCTGCCTGAAGTGCTGCAGATCGATTCCTGGGACGAGGATGAAGACAGCTGGTTACAAAGCACGTTGCGCTTCATCTCCCGTGAGGCCAGGGAATTACGCCCCGGCGGAGAGACGGTGATTACACACCTGGCTGATATCCTTATCATCCAGGCCATTCGAACCTGGATCGACCAGGCGCCGGAGGCAGACCAGGGTTGGCTTGCTGCATTGCGTGACAAACAGGTGGGAAGAGCGCTCGCTGCAATCCACCGGGAGCCCGAAAAAGACTGGACCGTGGATTCGCTGGCAAGGGAGGTCGGCATGTCGCGATCGGGATTCTCGGCCCGCTTCACTGGTCTTGTCGGAGAATCCGCCAAGCGTTATCTCACCCAATGGCGCATGCAACTCGCCCGTGTGCAACTTCAGCAAACGTCGGATTCTCTGTCGGTACTCGCGGACCGCCTCGGGTATCAATCCGAAGCAGCTTTCTGCAGGGCATTCAAGCGAGTATTCGGGGTACCGCCAGGCAGTTTTCGCCACTCCACTACGACCCCGATTAACTAACCGTTAATCAATTAAGTTATCGAAACCTGGGTGTTAATCGTGGTTCGTGACCGGGCGCCTGCATTGAAGGAAACGGAGCATCTGAAAATATGGTGACAGTTAACTTATCCCGGCGCAAAGATGAGCCAGGTTAACCGTCACCGTAATGTATCTATGGGCTGACCACGACCGTCGGGCTTGTCGATATCCGCGTGTAAGTATTGTTTGCGAACAGGCGGAATTCATAGTCTCCAGGCGCGGCTGGCATATTCACCGTCCAGGTGGCCGTCGTCGCGCCAGAACCAACGTATACGTATTCCAGGTAAGCGTTGTTCGGGGCACCGACCGCGGCCAGCGCCAGCCAGTCACTATTGTTGCCCGGCCCATCGCTCAGCGTTACAGTCACTGAATCCCCGCCACTCACAGCCGTCGCAGTCACGTCGAGGGATGGAGGCGGAGGCGCTGCAACCGTCACCGAGGGGCTCGTGGCGAGGCGCGTGTAACCATTGTTTTCGAACAGGCGGAATTCATAGATTCCAGGCGTGGTTGGCATATTCACCGTCCAGGTAGCCGATGTGGCGCCGGCACCAATGTAGATATATTGCACGTAACTGGTATTCGGGGCGCCGACCTCGGCCAGCGCCAGCCAGTCGAGACTGTTGCCCGGCCCACCGCTCATCGTTACGGTCACGGACTCCCCGCCATTGACAGCCGATGCACTCACGGTGAGGGCTAAAGATTGCGGTGGCTCGGGGTCCGACGTCGCAACCGTCACCGTGGGACTCGTGGCGAGGCGCGTGTAACTATTATCTGCGAAGAAGCGGAACTCATAGTCTCCAGCCGTGTCCGGCATGTCCACCGTCCAGGTGGCCGATGTCGCGCCGGCACCAATGTAGATATATTCCAGGTAAGTGTTGTCCGGGGCACCGACCGCGGCCAGCGCCAGCCAGTCGCCATTGTTGCCCGGCCCATCGCTCATCGTTACAGTCACGGAATCCCCGCCATTGACAGCCGTTGCACTCACGGTGAGGGCTGCAGCTTGTGGTGGTTCGGGATCCGATGGCGCAACCGTCACCGTAGGACTCGTTCCCACGCGCGTATAACCATTGTCTGCAAACAGGCGGAACTCATAGTCTCCAGCCGTGTCCGGCATGTCCACCGTCCAGGTGGCCGATGTCGCGCCGGCACCAACGTAGATATATTCCAGGTAAGACGTGTCCGGGGCGCCGACCGCGGCCAGCGCCAGCCAGTCGAGATTGTTACCCGGCCCACCGCTCATCGTTACGGTCACGGACTCTCCGCCCTCGACTGCAGTTGCACTTACGTCGAGGGATGCAGGCACACTCGGTGTAACCGTCACCGTGGGACTAGTGGCGAGGAGCTGGGTACCGAAATTTGTAAGCAGGCGGAACTCGTAGTCTCCAGGCGTGGAGGGCATGGCCGCTGTCCAGGTCACGGTTGATAAGCCATGACCCGCCGCTACAAACTGAATATAGCTCGTTGTCGGGTCGCCAACTGCTGCCACCGCCAACCAGTCAGAAGGGTTACCCGGCCCTCCGGTCAGGGTGACAGTGACACGGGTACCCGGACCCACGTTTGTGGAATCCACTGACAAGCTGGGTTGCAGGAGTTCGAGCGCAATCGAACTCGACGTTCCTCCGCCGGGTGGTGGCGAGAACACTGATACCCCAAGTGATGCTGCCGTTGTGGCGAGATGGCTCGACGTTACTGTTGCGCTCAGCTCGGTATCACTCACGTAAACGGTGGGTGTTGCGAGGCCATCGATGAATACCACGGAGGATGGCACAAAGTCAGATCCTGTAACGGTGATCGTCAGGCCCGCTCCCCATGCCGATAGTGATGACGGCGCGACGGTAGAAAGAACCGGTAGCGGGGATTCGATACCGATAGCGCCGCCCAGTCGAATGAGTGGCCTGGTGATGTTGGTGGCGGCACGAGAATCGACAATCGGTCGGCCGGTAGTCTGCAATTGAGCCAGATTCTCATCGACGGTTGCGAGAGGATAGACCTGCTCCATCAGGGCCCATGCGCCGGCCACGTGCGGCGTCGCCATGGAGGTGCCGTTGAAAGTGTCGAAGCCACCACCGGGTATCGACGAGTCGATAGCGGTACCTGGCGCAAAAAGATCGAGGTCTTGCGACACATTAGAGAAACTCGCCACCAGGTTAGTTTCATCGACCGCACCAATACTGATAGCACTCGAAATACAGGCGGGCCAGGAAATAGCGTTGATAAATCCATCGTTACCCGATGCAACCACGGTTGCAATGCCGGCAGTCCTCAGATTGTCGATAACGGCGGCGAGCGCCGGAAAATTCGCATCACAGGAACCCGTGGAGTACCCGCCACCAAGACTCATGTTCACTGCAGCGATCGGGTATTGGTCGCGAATTTCATAGACACGCTCCAGTGCCGCGACGATGTCACTGGTAGATGCTCGCGGACAGGGACTCGCTTCGAAGTAACCACATTCGTCAGAAGAATGGAAAACCTGGATAGAGATCAGATCCGCGCCGGGTGCGACACCAGAAAAACTGCTGCCGGAGCCAGCCGCGATACCGGCTACGTGGGTACCATGTTGGCAGGTGTCCGCTGAGAAGGTACATGGCACGCCAGCGCCAGTGGTTTCCTGCGCCGCCTGGCCATTCGGACAGTTTCCGCCAATGCCAGTATCGCTCGCCGCGTAGCAGGCTTCTTCAATCACTTTGTCCGCGAGGAAGGGATGGGCCTTGTCGACACCCGTATCCACAATCGCGATCACGGAACCGGTGCCATCGATACCTGCCTGCAGCGCAAGATCACCTTCTATCTGTGGAATGCTTTCTGCGAGTAAAGGTTTAGCCAGGCGATCCTCGTAGATTTTTTCAACTTCGAGCCGGGCCGCTTCGAGTCTCGCAAGACCTGCCGCATCAATTTCCATAGCAACATAGGGGATACTTTTGAATTCGTGCCGTATTGCATGCCTGAGGCCCTGCAATCGACTGCGCACACTTCGCTGAACCGCGGCGATTTCTGCTCGCTGTCGCAGCTTCGCTGAGCGTGACATTCCTTTCTCATTACGAAATGAGCGCGGCGTGCGCAGTTTGACGATGACGCGAGCGCGACCTTCGTCCTGAATTTTTTTCATTGCACCCGGGGATACGATGCCATCAGCGCCAGCTTCGTGCTGAGTTTTTTCTTTTGCAACACGGGGTGCGTCGCCACTCGGCGCGGCCCCGGAGGCATATCCAGACGCGCCGAGGTAAAGCAGGAATGAAACTGTGATAACGATAAAACCAGGCAGGTAGGGGGTTTTGATTTTTATCACGGCGCACCTCTTTAGGGGTTTTCCGCATTGCCTGCTGCGCTTTTGGACTATAGTTATTGCGTCATCGGCACACGAAGATAAATAAGAATAGTCACTCGTTTCCCGTTGGTCTAGTTCTTTCTGACGGGCGGGCAGAGCCTCGGTTGATACGAGCACGCCTTGATCGAGTTGCAACCGATTGTATTAATTTCTTTTAATTCAATATGTTAGCAATATCTAGCTGACCCTTAACGTCAACAAAAAACGCTATTCGGGGTATCTTGAGATAGTGACGCCGGTCACACTAACCAGAACCGGAATTCCGGGGACAGTATACCTGTTTACTGCTCAAGTCCGTTCATTCAAGTCGACGCCAGAGGCACGAAGAGCAGTAATCCGCAGGTTATACGCTAACCGGCACCAGATTTATCGGGATACTGTCCCCGGATTCCAGTTTCATGGCAAAGCAGATAATTCCCACTGCCGATCTTGACCGGCTCAATTTCTATATCGACCTGGATCGGTATCCGCTACACGACCTCGATGGCATCGCGGGTAAGGCACCGGTTCGGCGCGCACATGCGATGATGGAGCGCGACACATTGTGCCTGTTCGAAGGCTTCCTGCGAGAAGCCGCGATAAAGCTGCTGGCGACTGAGATAGCGAAACTCGAACCGAAAGCCCATCAGGTGGACTACTTGTGTACACCCTATGACTGGATGAACAACGCAGGATTCCCCGCAGACCACCCTCGAGCGCAATTGCCGCGACGCAATTGCGTGATTGTATTGTCGAGTTAAATTATTCGGCGCCGTGAAACCGGCCGGGATAGGTGCAACTTCCCGTCTGTCGAATATTCTGCAGGCTTGTTCTAGTTCCTTGCCTGTTTCGCGGTCGTTACCAGGAAAAACAGCTTGAAGGAAAGTAACACCCAGGGTGCGCCATGCAGCAACAAATCAAAAATATCGATAGGCTCGATCAATTCACCCGAAACCAGCATTTTCAGTTTTTCCAGTAGATGCGGTTCCGGCTGGAACGGCGCCAGACCGAGCGTAAGACACAGTACGACCAGCAGTGTTAAAGGAATTTTGCCCAGCAGTTTGCGCATTCAGGTAGTTTGCAACCCCGCTAAACGGTCATGGCTCGACATAATGCTCCCCTCTGAAAATCAGCCGACAGTATACGCATTAAAAATCATCTCCCAAATGCCGGCAGACCGGTAGATAAATATGCCGGCTGCAAAGAAGCGGGTTTCACTTTTCCCGACTTACCTCATCCTCCAGGTCCTGATTGCGCGCCTGCAGGGTTTTGATCAACCCGTCTACACCATCCCTCTTGATCGCGCGTGCAAAACTCGAGCGGTAATTAGTCACCAGGCTGATCTCATCGACACTGACATCAAACACTTTCCAACCATCGTCACTGAGACGCAAACTGTAATCCATCGGCACCGGAAATCCGCCCTGCTGATCGTACTGGGTTTTGACGGTAACCAGACCGTCAGCCTCGGTACCGTCCATTGGCAGGTAAATCGGTTCCAGTTCGGTATATTCGACCAGGGCCGCACTATAGGTGCGTACCAGTAACATGCGAAACTCGGTTACTATTGCCGATTTCTGTTCGCTACTGACACGGTCCTTATATTTACCGAGCGCCAGATCGGCCATCGCGGCGAAATCAAAATGAGGTAACACCTGTTCGTCGACCAGTTGGTAAACCTTTTGCGGATCACTCTTGTAGGAATCTATATTCTCCCTGATCTCGGTCATCACGCTCTTTGTAGTTTGCCTGATCAATTGCTCGGGGCCGGTCGCCGCCATGGCAGGCAATGTAATCAGCAGGATTAAACAGGTAATAAAATTTCTCACTGAAATACTCCATTCATACTTTTAGTCCAGACATATGGCTACCGGAATCATTCGCTGCACAAAAATACTGCGCACAAGAACATCAACACTATATCAGCACTTGATGGGAACGATAGTTTTCCCTTCAGTTACAGCGACTACCAGGCTGACAAGTGGCGACACTTTTCCCCGGTCTATGATACCGGGCAGGTTTTATCGCCCGAGTCCCGTCTAACTTAATACTCGTTTGGCGTTTATCCACGAAGCCATTATATTTCCCGGCATCAGCCATGCGATACTACTCAATCCGGAGGGGGATATGAATGGACCGAGTGCGGAGCTGCGAGGCGAAGTTTTCACCAACGCCCTGCCGGCAGAAGACCCGGTGTTGTACGGCAGCGCAAAGCTGTCACCCGAGGGTGCCTTCGAGGCGCGTAGCCAGCATAGTTTCGAACTGACTTACACCTGCGGGCGTTACGGTCTCGACGATACGGGTTCGATTCGTATCGTTTTTCGCTTCACTGCGGACGGTGGCGACCTGCAGATGGACGATCCGGCAGCCTTGAACTACGTCACCGCGTCCAGTTCCAACGGTGTGCCGCTGACGCTGAAATTCGACGTCAACGGACACCAGCGGCCGTGGTACCAGGCGCTGACGGTAACCGTAAGCCGTGGTTATCTGCGTGAAGGCGATACCATCACTGTGGTCTACGGCGACACCCGTCAGGGATCGCCCGGGCTCCGACTGCAGTCGCTATGCGAAACCGCGTTTACCTGGCGTGTGTTCGCTGATGTTTGCGCCACCGGCCATTATGTACCTGTCGCGGAAAGCCCGACCATCCGCATCGTCCCCGGGCCGCCGGCTATCTGGAAAGCAGTACTGCCGACGCTGCGCCGACCCGGCGAGCGGTTTCGCCTGAGCCTGAAGGCAGAGGATGCCTACGGCAATCCTTCGGATCAGGTCGATACCGAACTCAGGTTACTGTCGTCGACGCCGGTTGACGGTCTGCCCGCTACCTGTCGCTTCAGGCCGGGGCAACGCGCCCTGGTGATCGACGGATTAAGCCTCGCGCAGGAAACCGAGTTCGATATCGAAGTAACTACCCCGGATGGTAGCCATCTCGCACGCTCGAACCCGATGATCGTGCGCGCCTCGCCTTACGCCGCTTACTGGGGCGATATGCACGGGCAAAGCGGTGAATCAGTCGGGATCAACAGCGCGCGCGAGTATTTCCAGTTTGCTCGTGACCTCGCCTTTCTCGACGCCACCAGCCACCAGGCAAACGACTTCCAGGTCAACGAGCCCTTCTGGCGGCATATCAACGAACTAACCGCCGAATTCCAGCAAGACGGAAGATTCCTGACCCTGCCGGGATATGAATGGTCGGGCAATACCGGTGTCGGTGGCGATCGCAATGTATATTTCCGTAACGAGGGTCGCACGATCCGGCGATCGTCACACGCGCTGATTGAAAATCGAGCAGCGATCGACAACGATGCACCGACCGCGCGCGAATTGTTTAAAGACCTGCAGCACGAAGACTGTATCGTTTATGCGCACATCGGTGGACGCCCGGCCGACGTGGCTTACGCTCATGACCCTCGACTCGAGACCGCGATGGAAATCCATTCCGCCTGGGGTAGTTTCGAATGGCTCATGGCAGACTGTTTTGCCGAGGGTTACCGCGTTGGCGTAGTCGCCAACAGCGATGGTCACAAGGGCCGCCCGGGCGCGAGTTATCCCGGCGCATCCCAGTTCGGCGCCTACGGCGGCCTGACCTGTTTTCTAATGGATCGGCTCGATCGTGATTCGATATTCGATTGCTTGCGCCAACGACACCATTACGCGACCACAGGCGACCGCATCCACATCGATCTTGCTGTCAGTGCCGCCAAACCCTTCATTCGTTTCGATCAGGATTCGGCAATCTTCGACAGCAGCGGTAGCGCGACCCCGGTCCTGAAAATGGGCGACATCGCGCAGACAGGCAATGACAGCGTTAATCTCGATCTGAGCGTCCACGCGCGCGCGCCGATTGAAAGAATTGACATCCTGAATGCGATGGAAACGGTAGCCACGATTCGCAATCCAGCGGAATCAAAGGGAGCGGATCGTTTACGCGTGCTATGGCGAGGCGCAATGGTCAAGGGCCGGGGAGCGCGAGCAACCTGGCGGGCGCGTGCGATTTTCGACAACTGCAAGATACTTCAAACCAGCGAGATCAACGCCTGGAATCCGGACCGGGTGTTAACCCATGACAGCGACAACAGCCTGAGCTGGGAATCGGTAACCGCTGGTAACTTCGGCGCCTTCGATGTCTGGCTCGACGAAAGCGATGGCGCCAGGATTCATCTCGAGACCGGTCACGTCGACACGAGCCTGGACCTGAGTGCGGTCGGCCGCGAAGACACCATCATTCCGGCGGGGGGCCTGGATCTCGAAGTCCGCCTGTTCCGTCTGCCTGCAAGCTTGCAGAGTGGGCCGATTACCGCATCGATCGATGTGCCCGTGCACGGTCAGGGCGACAACCCGTTGTGGATTCGTGTAACCACCGAAGATGGATTTCAGGCATGGACCAGCCCGATATACCTTTTCAAAAACGAGTGATTGCAGGTTTATACTGCTCGCACCGCTGCAAACAATCAGTTACAAATTAAACTATGTCAAAGTACGATTTCAGCCAACCACTTTCGCGGAAAAATTCATGGAAATGGGAATATGAAAGTATTGTAGATGGCCACAGGGTTTTACCGTTGTCGGTAGCGGATACCGATTTTGTTTCTCCGCGGGAAGTCACCGAAGCACTTCGAGAAGTAATCGACGGCGGGGAGTTCGGATATCCTTCCTATCCCGACGATCATCGAGAGGTTTTCGCCACCTGGCAAAAGAAACAACACGGCTGGGAGCTGGACCCTGACAATGTCGTCATAGCCAATGGATTGCTAAGCTCCCTGGTTTTGATGCTTGACTGTGTCTCCGCTCCGGGTGAAGGCGTGATCATTTTCACCCCGGTTTATCGAAATTTTTTTGAAGTCATAGCCGGCGCCGGAAGGGTACCGGTGTGTTGTGATCTGATATGTGACGAAAACAATCACTGGCGGGTGAATTTTTCGGCTTACCAGAAGCTCTGTGAAAAACCCGATATCAATGCGGTAATTATCTGTAATCCGCACAACCCGGTCGGCCGGGCCTGGCGGGCCGAGGAACTTCGCTCCATAGTCCGCATAGCCCAGGCTAACAATGTGATCGTATTCAGCGACGAGATACATGCCGATTTGGTTTACGATCTGCCATTTAATCCCACCATAAAAGTAGCCGGCAATACGCAGGGAATAATGACCCTGAGCTCAGGTGGTAAAATATTTAATATCGGCGGGTTGTTCGCGTCCTACGCGATGACCGAAGACGACAAGCTTAAAAAGATTTTACGAAAAGCCCTCGATAAACTTCATTGGGAACAAGATACGTTTAGCGCATGGGGATCGTACACCGCCTACAAATATGGCTTTCGATACCGCGACGAAGTGGTTAGTTATATTCGACAAATGCAGACCAGGCTGGTCGATGCTTTAAACGAAATGCCGTTTCCGGTTAAAGCCAGTTTGCCCGAAGCCACTTACCTGCTCTGGGCAGATTTTCGCGGCACCGGCTGGACCCAGGATGAAATTCAACGCTTTCTGGTCGAGGACGCAGGCCTCGGCGTTAATCGAGGAGATTCTTTCGGCGCTAGTGGCACCGGGTTCGTGCGGATAAACAGCGCCGTACCGGAGAGCAGGATTGACGAAGCAATACAGCGATTGAGGAATGCATGCTAATCTAATAACGACAAAGACAGGCGATAAGTTATTGAAGTACAGGGAAAAATAGTGCCGGCACGATGAATCAAATGCGGGGCATACTG
>JBATHL010000360.1:0-2446 GCA_049666745.1 Gammaproteobacteria bacterium | reverse complement strand
GACGAGCAGGCGATCGGGATTTACGGTGCGGCCGATTTCGCATTTGCCGGAATGCTCGCTGTCGCGCTAGCGGCTGGCGCCGACTGTGTTGTCCCGGTAACCGCCTACGCCGAGCCTGGCGGCAAGGTAGCCGACGCTGCATTCGATTATATATGCGCCCGGATATGTGACGCCGTCAGGCAAGGTTGCGATGCGGTCCTGCTCGATTTGCATGGCGCAATGGTGACGCAATCTTTTGACGACGGTGAAGGGGAGTTGTTACGCCGCATCCGCGAAATCTCCCCCGGGATACCGATTGCGGTTGCGCTCGATTTTCATACCAACCTGACCGCAGCGATGGTGGACAACTGTAATGTCATCGATGGCTATCGCACTTATCCGCATATCGATATGTACGCCACCGGCGAGCGCGCTGCGCAATCGCTGTTCCATTGTCTGGAGCATGGCATTGCGACCAGGATGAGTTGGCAGGCTTTGCCGATGATGACGCATATGATCAAGCAGACACCATTACGCCAACCGATGAAAGATATCATGGACCTGGCGATCGAAGCAGTCGATAACACCGCTATTCTCAATGCCTCGGTATTCGGAGGATTCCCGCTGACCGATATCCCGCATGTTTCTTTGAGCGTGTTGGCAGTCGAGCCGACCGAGAATTTCCTGGGGAGGGGTCTGGTTAAACAACTCTGTGCCATGGCGTGGAAGCGGCGGCACGATTTCATCTTTGAATCCGAGCCGATGGTGGACTCGATTAAAACGGCCAAACAATTTGAAACCTATCCGGTGGTGATCGCGGATCACGGCGACAACTGTGGTGCGGGTGGTAATGCCGATGATCTGAGTGTGCTCGATGAAATGTTGCGACAGGGGCTCTCCTCGATTATTGCGGGGCCATTCTGGGATCGGCAGGCGGTCGAACAAATGATCGCCTGTGGCGAGGGTAACGAGATCACCCTGACGATCGGGGGCAATACTTCGGTACCGTCGATAGGGCAGGTTGGCCACGGTCTAAGCTGCACGGGAACGGTTCGGAAAATCACCGATGGCCGTTTCATCATATCGGGGCCGATGCAAACCGGGCTTGAAGTCTGTCTCGGGCGTACCGCGATCCTGGATATTGGTGCGGCTCAGATCGTATTGTCGGAAGAACGCTGGGAACCTTACGATCCCGGATGTTTCACCCATGCCGGGCTTGATCCCGAAGGCTGTCGATATATCCTGGTCAAGTCCCGCCAACATTTTCGTGCCGGTTTCGAGCCAATCGCCAGTCATATCGTACTGGCAGCCGGCCCGGGTGTTTGTAGCTCGGATTATGCGCAATTCGATTTTAAGCGCCTGGTGAAGCCGATGTTTCCGTTGGATTTGGAAATGACACTGGAAGATCAGCAGCCAGTATCATAAAAAGTGAAGCACTGTGACGCACTTTGGGTGATTTCTGCGTCAGCTTTTTTTCTTAATGCGAAATGGCGAGCCCGCCCGGATTACCTTAATCTTGGTCGGGTAAACATACTAACCGAAAAACACAGCTGGAGTTTTGCCCAGGAAGAGGCAGTCGTCAGCCAATAAAATCTGAGGAGTGAATCATGACAGAGCAAGATAAATATACCCGTTGGCTGCTAGGTGAAGCGCAAAAAGGGCGCATGTCGCGCCGCGAATTCCTGGGCAGGTCCAGCGCAGTTGGTATTTCGTTGGCTATCGGAACGGGGCTTTTCAACGAAGCCTATGCCGCAACCCCGAAAAAAGGTGGCCACATGCGTATGGCCATGGGGCACGGTGCCACCACCGATACCCTCGATCCTGCGACGCTTACCAATGGGCTGCAATGGGTTGTTGCCTATGGTGTTGCCAATACCCTGACCGAACTGGATGCAAGCGGCAAATTGGTCGGCTCGCTCGCATCTGAATGGTCATCCACACCAGATGCTGCCACCTGGACGTTCAAGTTGCGTAAAGGAGTTGAATTCCATAATGGCCAGACGATGACGGCCAAAGATGTCATCGCGTCGATCAACTATCATCGTGGCGAAGATTCAACCTCTATAGCCAAGCCGTTGGTGGCCTCAGTCACCGATATCAAGGCCGATGGGGACCACACCATCGTTATCACCTTATCGGACGGTAATGCGGACTTCCCATTCAATTTCAATGAAGCGCCATTCGGCATTTATCCCGCGAAGGACGGCAGCATTGACTGGAAAGCTGGTGGTTCAGGACCGTACATCCTTACCAGGGAAGATCCGGGTCTCAGCTATAAGTTTAAGCGTAACCCGAATTACTGGAAGGCAGGTTCTGCGCATGCAGACACTATCGAAATCCTCTCGATCACCGACCCTGCAGCGAGGCAAACTGCACTCCTCACAAACGAAGTGGATGTCATTGACCGGGTCGAACTCAAGACATTGGCTCTGCTTTCGCGGAATTCGAAAATCATTATCGAGGAAGG
>JBATHL010000359.1:0-7476 GCA_049666745.1 Gammaproteobacteria bacterium | reverse complement strand
AACTTTACCAGGCCTACTGCCTCGACGTCGTCCTTGTCATATTGTGACACCAGGCCGGAGCCACCCTGCTCGCAATAGGTCGGCGTGAAGTCAGTCAGGTCGCTGGGTGAAATCACCACGCCACCGGCATGCTTGCCGACATTGCGCGTAAGTCCCTCCAGCGAGCGGGCCATGTCAATCAGCATCGTCACATCCTCTTCCTGTTGATACAGCTCGAGCAAGGCTTCTTCCTGGTCCAAAGCCTTTTCCAGGGTTATACCGACTTCAAACGGCACCAGCTTGGCGATGCGATCGACAAAGCCATAAGGATGCGACATCACGCGGCCGACATCGCGGATGACCGCTTTCGCGGCCATGCTGCCGTAGGTAATTATCTGTGAAACCTGATTACGACCATAATGTTCGGCGACATATTCGATAACTTCATCGCGCCGGTCCATGCAGAAATCAATATCGAAATCAGGCATGGATACCCGTTCCGGGTTGAGGAAGCGCTCGAATAGTAATTCGTAGGCGAGTGGATCCAGATCGGTAATATTTAATGCGTAGGCAACCAGCGAACCCGCTCCTGAACCGCGTCCCGGTCCAACCGGTATTGCGTGTTGCTTGGCCCATTCGATAAAGTCCATGACGATCAGGAAATAGCCCGGGAACCCCATCTCGATGATGACATCCAGTTCGATCTGCAAACGCTGATAATAAGGTTCACGTTCGAGCTCCTGCCCGGCAGGCAGTTGCTGTTGCAGAAATTCGAGTCGTCGCTCGAGACCCTGTGCAGACACATGCCCGAAATAACTGTCGGTGGTGTATCCGTCGGGGATCGGATACTCCGGCAGATATGCCTCGCCCAGTTTGAGACGCAGGTTGCAGGCGCTCGCAATCGCGACCGAATTTGTTATCGCCGCGGGGATATCGGCAAACAATTCAACCATTTCATCGGCTGAGCGCAGGTACTGCTGGGGTGAATAGAGTTTGGGCCGTCGTTCATCGTCCAGCGTGAAGCCGGTACAGATACATACCCTGACTTCATGCGCCTCGAAATCGGTCGCATCTATAAAACGCACATCGTTGGTGGCCACTACCGGTACCTGCAACGACTCAGACCACTTGACCGCCTGACTTATATAGGCCTCTTCATGCGCGCGCCCGGTACGTTGTAATTCGAGAAAAAATCGTTCACCGAATATGTCACGCCATTGCAGCAGGCAGGTTTCGGCCAGCTCGGTATTCTGTATCCTCAGCGCCAGCCCGATATCGCCCTCCAGGCAAGCGGATAAGGCGATCAAGCCATCATTTGCGTCGCGTAGCCAGTCGATTTCGATAGTCGCGCGATCGGCGGTCTGTCCTTCCAGGTAGGCTCGCGAAACCAGCCGTTTCAGATTCAGATAGCCCTGCTCATTCTGCACCAGTAAAACCAGGCGACTCAGGGTTTCAGTGCGGTCTGGATGATGAACCCATAGGTCGGCGCCAAATATGGGTTTGACCCCCATCGACGTTGCCGCCTTATAGTGCTTGACCACGGCGAACATGTTATTGAGGTCAGTCAACGCGACCGCGCCCATACCCCGCTCGCGCAGTTTTTGCACCATCGGCTTCAACCTGATAGTGCTGTCCTGCAGCGAGTACTCGCTGTGCACGTGCAGATGAACGAAACGATTACTCATCTAAAGCAATTCCCTGACCGGCCTGAAACTGCGCCGATGTACGGGTGAAACTCCATGCTCTTTCAGCATCTGGCGATGAAGTTCGGTTGGGTAACCCTTGTGGCGGGCAAACTGGTATTGGGGGTATAACTGGTCGAGTTCGAGCATCTGGCGATCTCGATACTGCTTGGCCAGTATCGAGGCGGCCGAAATACAGGGCTCCGACAGGTCCCCACGGACAATCGCAAGCATCTGGTAGCCGTCGAGCCTGGGCAGCCGGTTGCCGTCGATCAGCACCTGCCCGGGTTTTAATTCCAGTCCCAGCACCGCTCGCTTCATCGCCAGCAAACTGGCCTGCAGGATATTGATTTCATCGACCTCGAGCTGGCTGGACTCGGCAATAGCCCAGGCTTTGGCGCGTTGTTTGATCTGCAGTTCCAGTGAAGTGCGTCGGGCCGCCGAAAGCTTTTTCGAATCGGTTAATCCGTCTATTGGAAAATTTTCATCGAGGATGACCGCCGCAGCAACCACCGAGCCCGCCAGGGGCCCGCGTCCCGCCTCGTCGACGCCCGCGACAAGCTTCGCAATTGGCTTTTCATCCATATATAATGCGCCGTTTGAAATTCACCCTTACCACTATGTCACAATTACTCAAGGTTGCGGTTGTCGGTGTTGGCCATCTCGGCAAATGGCATGCAGATAAATACGCCGCTGCCGCCGATTGTGAACTGGTTGCCGTGGTAGATACCAATATTGAGAATGCCAGGGATATCGCACAAAAACATGGTGCTGACGCTTACTCCGATTACCGCGATATCATCCCGCTGGTCGACGCGATCAGCCTGGTGGTACCAACTAGCCTGCATTATAAAATTGCGCGCGAGTTTCTGGAAGCGGGAATTCACTGTTTGATCGAAAAACCTGTAACCGAATCGATTACCGAGGCCGAAACACTGATAGAAATCGCCCGTGATAACAAGCTGGTGTTGCAGGTTGGTCATATCGAGCGCTTTAACAGCGTAATGATCGGTATCGTAGAGCGCCTCGATAAGCCCCGCTTTATCGAATCGACGCGCCTGGCCCCGTTCACGACACGTGCCACCGATGTCAGTGTTATCCTCGATTTGATGATTCACGACATCGATATCATCCTCGACCTGATCGACAGCCCCATCAAGCGGATTTCAGCGAGCGGCATTTCAGTACTATCTGACACCATCGATATCGCCAACGCACGAATCGAATTTGAAAATCACTGCGTCGCCAACGTTACTGCCAGTCGTATCAGTCGCAAGCGTGAGCGCAAGCTACGCATTTTTCAGAAAAACACTTACCTGTCGGCTGACCTTCAGGACAAGCTGCTCGCGGTGAACTGTAAAAGTGAAACCGACAACGAGGAAGGTTACAGGGATATCAGGCATGAAGAACATCACTTCGAAGATAACGATGCGCTTAACCTCGAAGTCCTCGACTTCATCGACGCGATAAAAACCGGTGGACGTCCGAAAGTTGATGGTCAGGACGGCAAACGTGCGCTTGAAACCGCAATCGCAATCACCACACAGATCAAAGAATCCTTATGAATATACCCATGGTCGACCTGAAGGGTCAGTACGAATCGCTCCGTCACGAGATTGACGACGCGATTCTGCAATCTCTGGCCGAGACGCGTTACATACTGGGACCCAACGTGCAGGCCTTTGACCAGGAAGCCGCCGATTACCTGGGTGCCAGGCATGCGATCAGCTGCGCCTCGGGAACCGATGCGTTGCACCTTGGCTTACTCGCAGCCGGGATCAAGCCTGGTGATGAAATTATCACCAGTGCCTTTACCTTTATCGCCACCGGTGAAGCCATCAGTTACATCGGCGCGGTACCGGTTTTCGTCGACATCCAGGCAGATAGCCTGAACATCGATGCCGACAAAATCCGCGCGGCGATAACCGGTAAAACCAGGGCTATTCTACCGGTACACCTGTTCGGCCAGCCAGCCGACATGAATGAAATACAGGCGATTGCGGACGAATTCGGTTTGCTGGTCCTCGAGGACTGCGCGCAGTCTTTTGGCAGTCGTTACCAGCATAAAATGACCGGTACTATGGGCGCAGTCGGCGCTTTCAGTTTTTTCCCAAGCAAAAATCTGGGCTGTTATGGTGACGGTGGGATGATTACCACCAATGACGACGAAGTCGCGGCCCAGGTCAAGCTGCTGCGTAATCATGGCAGTAGCCAGCAGTATCACCACGATGTTATCGGTTATAATAGCCGGCTTGATGAATTACAGGCGGTCATTTTACGTATCAAGCTCAAACACATCGATGACTACAACCAGCGTCGCCTCGAGGTTGCCAGGTCTTATAATCGTCTGCTGGCAGACACCCGCTTCAAAACACCGATCATAGCGGATGATCGGGATCACATATTCCATCAGTACACGGTTCTGTGCGACGAGCGAGACGCCGTACGCGAGCATGTCATCGCCCAGGGAGTCGCCTGCGCTGTTTACTACCCTATCCCGCTACACCAGCAGAAAGCGTTTGCCGATACCGTGCAACCCGTGTTGCCAGTCACCGAGTCAACCGCCAGTCGTTGTCTGTCGTTGCCAATATTTCCGGAAATGACCGGGCAGCAGATCGAAACAGTTTGCGAGGCTATCCTGAGCGCCTGATGACCCAGGCACATGTCATGATCCTGGCCGGCGAAGCTTCCGGCGATGCGCACGCCGCCGAATTTGTCGAGCAACTGAGACTTGAGCAGCCCGACATCGAGCTAAGCGGTATGGGCGGCCAGGCCATGCAAAAGGCTGGTGTAGAAGTTTTCTTCGACTCTTCGATAATCGCGGTCGTCGGTCTGGTCGAAGTCCTGCACCACTGGGGTGATATCAAAAAGGCGATGGAAATCGTCAAACAACATCTCGACGAATCCCGCCCGGACCTGCTGATACTGGTGGATTATCCAGAATTCAATCTGAAAATGGCACGTCATGCCCGGCAACTGGGAATCAAGGTGTTATTTTACATCAGTCCCCAGGTATGGGCCTGGCGACCAAAACGTATTCACAAGATCGGCAGCCTGATCGACCACATGGCGGTGATCTTCAAGTTTGAAAAAAAATACTACGAAAATGCGGGTATTCCAGTCAGCTTTGTCGGGCATCCGCTGGTTGACAAGGTAAAGATCGATGATGATAGGCAAGCGGCGCGCGAGAAACTGGGAATATCCACAACGGCCAGGGTAGTCGGGCTGTTCCCGGGCAGTCGACGCAGTGAAATCAATCGCCTGCTACCGGTTTTGTTTGCCACGGCACAACAGATGCAGGCCCGCGACCCCACACTCAGGTTCCTGCTGCCGGTAGCCCCCGGCCTCGATTTCGAAGCTATATCGGGGCAGGCAGCAAACACTGGGCTCAATATTGTCGTCACCAGGGAGCAGTTATACGACGTGATTTCCAGTTGTGACGCAATCGCAACCTGCTCGGGCACGGTTACACTTGAAATCGCCCTGCTCAACATTCCCATGTGCATACTGTATAAGATATCCTGGTTATCCTATTTGATCATGCGCCGCCTGGTTACGATTCCGCACATCGGCCTGGCCAACATCGTCGCTGATAAAGCCGTGGTGCGGGAATTTTTGCAAGGCGAAGTCAACCCGGAGACCTTGAGCGCAGAATTGTTCGAGTTGATCGAAAATCAGCAATACCGGGGAGATGTCAAGGCAGGACTGGCACGGGTGCGGGAAAATCTCGGTGTCGGTGACGGCGCTCGTAAAATGGCGCAACTGGTGTTGTCACTATTGGAAAATAAACGCTCGCAAAACATTGCGGAGGAATAATGGTTAGCAGGGGACATTCAGAAGGTATAACCATGAGCGGCGGCGGACTCTACTCGCTCGCCACTATCGGCGCAAAACACGTTATCGATGCAGCCACGCCGATGGTTGTCGAGGCGGTCAACGATTTACCGCAGCAAGCCTTTGCCGATGGCTTTACCTTTTCAGACATGGGGACCGCTGACGCGGGAACTTCTTTGTCCATGATCGGCAAGGCAATTGAGGCGGTTTTGGCGCGTGCTCCGAAGACTCCGGTTACGGTCGTCTACTCGGATCAACCGCGTAATGATTTCAACGCCTTAATCGCCAATGTTTATGGTCTCGGTCCTTTTGAAACTTATCTCGATCGTCACGATGACATCTTTCCCATGGTTTCGGGTACGAGTTTTTACAAGCAGATCGTACCCAGCGGAACCCTGGACGTAGGTTTCTCGGCTACCGCGATGCACTGGCTGAGCGACAAGGTTTGCAATATTTCCAACCATGTACAGGCGGTCGGTGCCAGGGGTGAAGAACTGGAAGCATTTCGTCGCCAGGCGCATCAGGACTGGCGTCAGATACTGTTGCATAGAGCGCGCGAATTAAAACCGGGTGGCAAGCTGGTGCTGATCAACTTTGCGCGCGATGAGCAGGGCCACTATCTCGGTAACACCGGCGGAGTCAATATGTTCGATACCTTCAACCGGATTTGGCGAGACTTTCTCGAGCAGAATCGCATCACGCGTCTGGAATACGAGAATATGACCCTGCCCCAGTATTACAACACGATCGAAGAATTCAGTGCGCCATTGCAAAACCAGGATGAGGCCGTTTACCAGGCAGGCTTGCGCCTCGACCATATCGACACCCGAATCGTCAAGTGCCCGTTCGCCGAATCCTTTGGCAAACATGGTGATGCCGCGCGCTTCGCCGAGGAGTACATCCCGACAATCCGCAGCTGGAACGAAAGCATATTCTTCAATGCACTATCGGACGATCGTCCGCTGGAAGAACGCCGTCAGATTATAGAGGACTACTACGGGACCTATCGTGACCTGGTACGTACTCATCCAGCCGGGCATGGAATGGACTATGTGCATGCCTATACGGTGATTTCCAAAATTTCCTGACTCGATCACACGACCCCACAACTGTCATCCCACGACCGTATACCTGTCATCACCTCGGCTGTGCACATGTCATCACCGCGACCGTCCAACTGTCATCCCGCGACTTGATCGCGGGATCCAGCAATGGTCTAGAGGCCCCTGGATACCGCAGTCGATCCGCGGTATGACAGCTGTCGCCGCTGACGAATAATCTACTGCCTCCTGAGTTTCGAAAATTGTGCTCGAACCCTTCGAAGGCAATATGGTGTCAGGTCTCGACCGGGTAGCCGGCCTTTTCCCAGTCCGGCATACCGCTATGACTGATGCAGGTTATGTGGTTCAAACCCTGAAAATTCAAATTGGTGGTCGAAGTCTGCGCGCGTCGCCCGGAGCGACAATACAGGTAGATCTGAGCAAACTGTTTCAACTCATCGACGTGGGCGTTTTCGGTGCCCATCGGAATGTTGCGACTGCCGGGCACATGCCCGCGGGCAAATTCCTCGGGAGTACGATTGTCCATGACCAGCGTATTCTCAGGTGAGGTTTGCCACACCTCGTGCAGGTCGTTCATATCAAAGTCGCGCAGCAGGTAACGATTCGCGTCGAAGTTGATACCGACACTCATGTTTGCCGGCACGGCTTCATTAATTCTTTTCGGCATGTCCAGGTTCAGGTTATTCATCAAATCGATAAATTCCTGGCGCGAACGGTTGTCGCACAATCTCGGGTTCCAGGCCTTTTCCTCGCCAATCGTCGACGAAGTTCGACCGTTGTAATCATGGCCCGGGTAAACGGTGGTATCGTCGCTGAGCACAAACAATTTCTGCGTGATACTGTCGTATAGCTGGCCCGGGTCACCAAACTGGAAGTCCGTCCTGCCGCAACCCCGAATCAGCAGTGTATCACCACTGAAC